>JACDCA010000141.1 GCA_013694635.1 Acidobacteriota bacterium
CTATCGCATCAGCGAGGGTGCCGGCGTCGCGGTCACGACGGGGCGCTATTATACGCCGAGCGGCCGGATGATTCAGCGGCCCTGGGACGGCAGCTTCGACGAGTACCTGACCTACTCCTGGCGCGAACAGAAGGAAGATCGGCCGCGCTCCAGCGCGGACTTGAAGTACACGGACGCGGGCCGCAAGGTGTACGGCGGCGGGGGCATCGAACCCGACAAATTCCTCGCGGGCCCGGTGGAAGGCTTCAATCCCACGCGGTTCGGGCGCCAGTTGTTCGGCCGACAGGTTTTCGCGAACTTCGCGGACCGGTTCACCGCGGAGGGTGATACGCGACTGAGCGCCGCCAACAAGAACAAAAAGCCGCTCACGCGTAGTTTTGCCGTCAACGACGCGATGATGGCCGATTTCCGCACCTCGCTCGAGACGCAGAAGGTCCGGATCGACGAAGCGGCGCTGAAGCAGGACGACGCCTTCATCCGCGCGATGATTCATTATGAGATCGACCTCGCCCTGTTCGGCATCGGCGAGGCGCGACGGAATCTGATCCTGAAGGATCCGCAGGCGCAGTTCGGCGCCAACCAGTTTGGTGAAGCCGTTCGCCTGACCGAGCTTGCACGCGCGAAGACAAAAGGTGCGAAGGGGGAGTAATAGGGCATTGGCCCCTATATTTAGGGCCACACTTTGCCCTTGCCCCTAGGTATGGGGGCTTGTTAGACTGACGCCCGTTTTCCGACGTCAGGGGCCACCGTGCTATGGGCATGGTGTGGCGCCGGACCCACGGGCTTGTCGCGTCACCGTACTCCGCGAAACTTCACAGCGAATCGAAGCGCTCCCAGCCGCTTCCGGGACGAGATCTGTACTCGCCCGGAGCGGCTATTTTTGTGGAACCAACATGCGTTTGAATCGAATTGAGATCGCTGGCTTCAAGAGTTTTCCCGATCGCTCAGAGCTCACCTTCGACGCGGGAGTCACCGCCATCGTGGGGCCCAATGGGTGCGGCAAGAGCAACGTTGTCGACGCGTTGACGTGGGTTCTTGGCGAACAGAGCGCCAAGAGTCTTCGCGGCGACCGGATGGAGGACGTGATCTTCGGCGGCAGCGATGCCCGCAAACCGACCGCCACGGCGGAAGTGAGGCTGAAGCTCTCCGGCGTCGCGGCTCGCGTGCCGGTGGGTCGGAACGGCGGCGGTACGCGGCCTGTTCTGCTCTCGGTCGGAGGCGCTGTCATGAGCGCCACGGCGGTCGCCGTGGAACAAGAGCCGCCGCTGATGGTCAAGGACGTTGAGCTGATGCGCCGGCTCTATCGCTCGGGCGAAAGCGAATACCTCATCGACGGCGAGAACTGTCGGTTGCGCGACGTGCAGGACCTGTTGATGGATGCGGGCCTCGGGATCAAGGCCTACGCCGTCATCGAGCAGGGGAAGATCGGCCAGATCCTCAGCGCACGCCCCACGGACCGTCGGCAGCTGATCGAGGAGGCCGCGGGCGTCACGAAGTACAAGAGCCGCCGGCGCCAGGCGGAGTTGAAGCTCGAGGCTGCGCAGCAGAACCTGACGCGGGTGGAGGACATCGTTTACGAGGTCGAAAAGCAGCGCGGTGCGTTGAAGCGGCAGGCCGCGAAGGCCCGCCGGTATCGGCGGCTGCGGGACGAGCTCCGCCGCTGGGAAAAGGTGCAGTTTGCCAAGCGCTACCGCGTGCTGGGTCAGGCGATCGAGTCCGCGCGCGCACGGCTCGCGGCTGCCCGCGAGCGTGAAGCGGTGGCGGCGGCGCGTCTTGCCGAGACCGAGACGTCGCTCGAGAGGCTGAGGCTCGAGCTGACGGAGGCGGACACCACAACGACGGCCGCGCGGGAAGCCGCACACGCGAGGGAGCTTGCGATCGGCCGCCTCGAGCAGCAGATCGCGTTCGACCAGCAACAGGTCGAGATGCTCGTGAGGACGGCCGCCGACATCGACCAGGAAGTCCAGGCGCTCGATGCGCGCCGCGACCCCGCACGGATCGAGCTGCAGACGCGCCGCGAGGCACACGCGCGCGCCGAGGCCGACCGCGATAGCGCCGCCGGCGCAATGCACGCGGAGGAGTCGGCCTATACCGCCATGCAGAGCAGTATCACCGGCCTCGAGGCGGATGTCGAAGGCGCGCGCAGCGAAATGTTCGCCGCGCTCAATGCCGCAACGGCCCTGCGCCATGCGCTGGAGCACGCCGCCGCGGCCGGAACACGCCTCGGTGAGCAGATCGGCAAGCTCGACGGCGAGCGCGACGACCTGCGTGTCGAGGCAGAGCGCGCTGTCCAGGAGCGTCTTGCCGCGCAAGAGGGGCTGACGCGGGCCCGCACGGCGATGGACGGGCTGCGGCTGCAGCGCCTCGCGCGCGAGTCGGAGCTCGTCGGAGCCCGGGCGGACCGCGACGGGCGTCTCGCGGAGTTCCGCACGCGGGAGAACGATCTCGCCGGCGTCCTCGCGCGGCTCGAGTCGCTCGAGGAGCTGGAGGCGGCGCGGACCGAATACGCCGACGCCGCACGATTCGTCCTCAGCGAGTCCCGAGAGAAGGTCGCCCACCTCGGGTCGGTCGCGGACTATCTGGAAGTCGACGCCGGGCACGAGCGTGCTGTCGAGGCCGCGCTCGGCGAACTGTTGCAGCACGTGGTCGTTGCGTCGCACGAACAGGCTCAGGCCGGCCTCCGTTTCGCCCGCGACAACAACGCCGGTCGTCTCGGGTTCGTCGTTCTTGACGGCGCGCCTCCCGCAGCAACCGGATCCCCTGCGCCGGGCCTCGTACCCGTTTCGCAGGTGGCCAGAGTCACCGGCACTGCTCCCGACGCCATCCGCAGCCTGCTCGCCGACGCCTGGATCGCAGACAGCTTCGACGCGGCCCGGGCCGCAGCGGCCGTGACAGCAGGGCGTGTCGCGACGCAGGAGGGGGATGTTTTTCGCGGTACACAGGTCGTCGAAGGGGGCGCCCGTGCGGAGGCGCGCGGCATCCTCACCACGAAACGGGAAATCAAGGAGCTGCGCGAGCGCGCCGACACCGACCGGGCCGCCGTCGACCGCCTCCGGGAAGAGATCGCGCGCCTGGACGTCATCATCGCCGGCACGGAGTCCGCAATCATGTCGATGCAGGCGGAGCTGCACCGACAGGAAAAGTCCATCGTCGGTTTCGAGCTGCAGGTGAGCGCGGCGCTGGAGGCCGCCGAGCGGCTTTCGCGCAAGCAGGATCAGATCACGAACGAACGACGTTCCCTTGAAGAGGAGCGCCGGACACAGGAGTCACGGCAGGACGAAGCACGCGCTTCGATCAGCCGCATCGAAGGCGAGCAGCGCACAGCG
>JACDCA010000472.1 GCA_013694635.1 Acidobacteriota bacterium
ATGGCCGGTGCGTTGACGGCGTTCAGGCGGGCCACTGCCGCCGCGCGCACGATTGAGAGCGCTGACGCGCGACTCAAAGCCCTCGACAAGACGCTGGCCTCGACGATTTCCGCCCCGCCGGCAGGTCGAGCCGCGGCGGCACTCTGGCCCGAGTACCAAGCCGCGGTTCAGCAGGCGCGCGAACTGCGAGAGGAGGCGCGAGCCAGGCAGGCGGAAGAGGAAAAGGAAAGGAAGCGCCTCGAGGCGGAGAAAGCGGCGAAGGGGCGGGAGGTCGCAACACTGGTTGCCGACGCCGACAAGGCGATCGCCGCCAAGCGCTTCGACGATGCTGCGGGGTTGCTGGATCGTGGCTCGACGCTGCTGCCGGATTCGACAGACCTGGCACGAGCGCGGACACGGCTCGCGCGTGCCGTCGATGCGGAGGAGAAACGCGCAAATCGGCAGCAGGTCAAAGGGCTGCTCGACCAGGTCCCCGCGGCCGTAGACGGAGCTCGTTTCGCCGAGGCTGGCGAGAGACTCACCGAGGCGGAGGGCCTCGGTGCCACTCCTGCAGAAGCCGGTCCCCTTCGCGAGAACCTGCGCGCCGCGGAGGTTGCACATGCGCAGATCTCCGGTGCCCTCGCCGCGTTGAAAGAGGCGGTTGCGTCGGCGCGCGCCACGCCGGCCATGGAGGCGCGGGTCAAAGCCCTGGATGCGGCACTCGCGACGCCGATCTCCGCCGCTCCAACGCCACGTGCCGCTGCCGGCCTTTGGCCCGAGTATCAGGATGCGTTGCAGCAGGCGCGCGGCCTGCGGCAGGAAGCCGCGATCGCCGAGGCACGACGCCGGGTCGAGCTCGCGTTGTCCGAGAGATCGGTGCGGAAGGCAGAGCGCGCGCTGCAGGCCGCGGAAGGCGCGTTCCCCGGCGGCGCCCGCTGGAACGCTCTGCGGCAGCAGGTGGATGCGCTGCGAGCGGCGCGCGCGGCCGAGCCCTCGCTGCTCGGCAGCACGGTTCGGCAGGTTCGTCAGAATCCGCTGGCGCTCTGGATCGCGGCTGCGGTTCTCGCGGTGGTACTGGGAGCGGCGGCCTGGGTCCTCTGGCCGAAGGGGCCAGTGGACCCTGCGGGCAAGACTCCGCCCGAGACCCCGGCAAAATCGTCGGGGAACCCGAATCCCGCGGTTCCCGCGGGATCACCTGAGCCTGCGCCCTCGGATAACAAGCCGGCCCCGGCGGATCCGCCCTCGGCGCCTGCTAAACCGCCCGTCACTGCGCCCGCCGCGGGCACTCCGCCCCCGACTCTGACGCCGGCCGATCGCGCACGGCTGACGTTGATGTTGAACGAGGGACAGCTCGCGCAGATGGTGAGCGCGGTTCAGACGTTCCGCGGGCGCGGCATCGTCGATTCGACGCTGGACACGATGGAACGTGACGCCGTTCGAATTCAGCGGTCGCGCGTATCCAACGCCAGACAGGGGGCGGGGAAGGTGCCCGGCGCAGCCGGCACCGCCGCGTATCGGGAGGCGCAGAAGTTCGAGCAGGAAGGAAATGCGCCGCGCACGCCATCGGCCGCTTTCTCATCGCTCGCGCAGGCGGAACGACTGTATCGGCAGGCCGCCAACGAGGCGCCGCCGGTGAATACGCCGCCCGTGCCGAGCGCCGGTGGCGCGACCACCCCGAGCTCTCTACCCGGGGCGCCCGCGGGGACACCGGAACCTCCCGCAGGAGGGAAACCGCCGGAAACCAGGCCGGTGGACAAACCCGCCGATCCGAAGCCCACACCACCGCCACCCGCGAATCCGCCCGCCGCGTCACCCAGCGCGCCGAGCGACGAGGCGCTCATTCAACAGACGCTTCAACAGTATTCGGCGGCGATGTCCGCGATGAACCCGGCGGCGGTGGCGGCGGTGTATCCTGGAGCCAATCGCGGCATGCTCGCGAACACATTCAGAGGGTTCAGCGAGTACCGCTATCAGCTGCAGCCCGCTTCCCCCGTCCAGATCAACGGCAATTCCGCAACCGCTCGCTGCACGCTGAAGATGCAGACCAATAGCGGCCAGCAAGGGCGACAGACTCAACCCGACAGAAACCTCGTCGTTCGGCTGGCGAAAACCGGCAACCGCTGGGTCATCGTCGGTTTTGGCGGCTGATCGTAAACGCTCTCGCTAGCGGCCACCCCAGGACTGCTCGAGCCCGAGCACCAGTGCGGGA
Source organism: Acidobacteriota bacterium (assembly GCA_013694635.1). GTDB lineage: Bacteria > Acidobacteriota > Vicinamibacteria > Vicinamibacterales > 2-12-FULL-66-21 > JACDCA01. The sequence goes on from JACDCA010000472.1 coordinate 2,189, forward strand.
GACGGACGAAATCCTGTGTCATTTGTCTGAATCAGGACCGTCGCCATGGCGAGGAACTGGCCAGCGACGCGGATCTTGGTGCCAATCGCGCCGACGAGGAGATTGCGCGAGCCCTCGACCAGACGGGCCTCACTCGCAAACGCTCCCGGCTCGGCGAACCCCGGTGCGATGCCAGTTACGCGGTTCTGCAGACCGGTGTCAATAATTCCGAACGTGTTGAGCGGGTCATCCTCGGTACCCGGCAGGCAGAACGCCGAGCCGAACGCCACTCCGTCGCAGCGGGCGTTGTTGCGAAGATGTCGCCCCACGAGGTCGCCCGTCAGCGTGACCCGGTCGTGGACCTGGATGTCGGTGCCCGCCGTGTAGTTGAATTCGTCATTCAGATTCTTGCTGAACGCATATCCGGCGGTGGCGTGCGGCGAGAACCTGCCTCGCTCGGTCGACGCAACCAGCATGATGCGGTCTTGAAGATCGTTGGTCGCCAGCAGGTTGTATCGTTTCTCCTTGCCTGTTCCAAGGCGAAGATCGTTGATCAAGCCCACCGCCGTGGGTCCGCGCTTGAAGAAGCTGACCTTGGCGCGAACGGTAAAGTCGCCGATCCCCGTCGAACTGCCACGGAGCTGCGGCACCGGGTTCGTTCGGCCCGGTCTGACGGTTCCAGCAGCACTGATGTCCGCGAATATCGCGCTCCCTTCTACTACCGTACGAACGATGGGAATCGCGACGCCTATGTCGATGGAGTCTGTAAGGCCATAGCTCGCCGAAACAGTGCTCACGTTGGTCGTGATGTCCGTGTTGGCACTGGGCGAAATAGCTCAGGCAATTCGGCCCGGTGCATGGGCTGAAGTCGTCATCCGACACGTAGAAGACGCGGTACTGCATGCCTCCGCCGTCGGTCCTTACGTCGTCCCCCTCGAGCGATTTCCACTTCAGACGCTGGTATCCGAAGGAGAGGCTGAAGCTCTTGCGTCCGCTGGTCAGGGCGCGTTCGGCGAACAACGGGCCGTATGTTCGGGTCACCGGCCGAAGCAGCCCCTGGGCGGCATCGAACTCGAACGCGAAACCGCTGGAGGACGAGTTGATGGGAAACGTCCGGCTCTGGACCTCCATCGCGTTGCGAATCGACTCAGATTCGATGAACCGGTAATCAAGGAGTGGGTCGCCGCTGAAGGGACCTTCATTGAAGAGGAGACAATCGAGCGCCCTGCCGGCGGAGAGATTCCCCGAGCAGGGGCCCGTCTGCGCGAAGGACATCGACGACGTACCCAGGACGAGCGCCACGACGAGCATGACCACTCCCCACAGTCCGCGAACAGTTCTATAAGCCGGACGTGCCTGCTCCTCGTTAAATGGAATGGACGAAGACTCTCGACTGGCGCTGAGAGATATACCACAGCTGTATCGCCGCCGTCGCGTCTTGCGCCCCTGTCATCGCGCGTGATTTGATTACCCGGCTTGGAGCAGCCTGATCCCCTTCAATGACTGCCGAACACGAACGGCTCGAGAGCGATCGCCT
>JACDCA010000166.1 GCA_013694635.1 Acidobacteriota bacterium
TACTTGTCCGACGCCGCGTTGTAGCCGTCGTCGCCCTTGGCGTCCTTCACGTTCTGGATGACGATCGACCCCTCCTGGCCTGCGTTGTTTGCGATCCAGCGGAGCGGCTCCTCGATGGCCTTGCGGATGAGCGCGACGCCCACGGCCTGGTCCCCCTCGAGCTTCAGCGAGTCGAGCGCCTTGCCGGCGCGGATCAGCGCGACGCCGCCGCCCGGGACGATGCCCTCCTCAACCGCCGCCTTCGTCGCGTGCATCGCGTCTTCGACGCGCGCCTTCTTCTCTTTCATCTCGGTCTCGGTGGCCGCACCGACCTTGATGACGGCGACGCCGCCGACCAGCTTGGCCAGGCGTTCCTGGAGTTTCTCGCCGTCGTAGCCAGACGTGGTCTCCTCGACCTGGGTCCGGATCTGCTTCACGCGTCCCTCGATCGCGCTCTGCGAACCGCCGCCCTCGACCAGCGTGGTGTTGTCCTTGTCGATCGTGACCTTCTTCACCTTGCCGAGGTCCTCGAGCTTGATGTTCTCGAGCTTGATGCCGAGATCTTCCGTCAGCGCTCGACCGCCCGTCAGGATGGCGATGTCCTCGAGCATGTTCTTGCGGCGATCACCGAAACCCGGCGCCTTCACGGCCGCCGCCTGCAGCGTGCCGCGCAGCTTGTTGACGACCAGCGTCGCCAGCGCTTCACCATCGACGTCCTCAGCGATGATCAGGAGCGGACGGCTGGCGCGCGCCACCTGTTCGAGCAGCGGCAACAGGTCCTTCATCGAGCTGATCTTCTTCTCGTGGATCAGGATGACGGGATTCTCGAGCACCACTTCCATGCGCTCGGGATCCGTCACGAAATACGGCGAGAGGTAGCCGCGGTCGAACTGCATGCCCTCGACCACTTCGAGCGAGGTCTCCATCGACTTGGCTTCTTCAACGGTGATGACGCCGTCCTTGCCGACCTTCTCCATCGCTTCCGCGATGATCTTGCCGATCGTCTCGTCGGCGTTCGCCGAGATCGTGCCGACCTGCGCGATCGCCTGCCCGCTGACCGGCTTCGACGCTTTCTTGAGCTCAGCGACGATGACTTCGACGGCCTTCTCGATGCCGCGCTTCAGTTCCATCGGGTTCGCGCCGGCGACGACGTTCTTCGCGCCTTCACGGAAGATCGCCTGCGCGAGCACGGTCGCCGTCGTCGTGCCGTCACCGGCAATGTCGGACGTCTTGCTCGCCACTTCGCGGACCATCTGGGCGCCCATGTTCTCGAGCGGGTCCTTCAGGTCGATTTCCTTCGCGACGGTGACGCCGTCCTTGGTGATGGTGGGGGAGCCGAACTTCTTGTCGAGGACGACGTTGCGCCCTTTGGGGCCGAGCGTCACCTTGACGGCGTTGGCGAGCTGGTTCACGCCGCGCAGGATTGCCTGACGCGATTCCTCGCCGTAAATAATCTGCTTTGCCATTTCTTGATCTCTCCGTTGTTGCTATCAGCTCTCAGCTATCCGCTACTTCGTAATGACGCCGAGGATTTCTTCCTCGCGCATGATCAGGTACTCTTCGCCTTCGAGCTTGATCTCCTGGCCGGAGTACTTGCCGAAGAGGACCGTGTCCCCTTCCTTGACGTCGAGCGGGGTCACCTTGCCGTCCTTCTCGACCTTGCCCTTGCCGACGGCGATGACCTTGCCCTGCTGGGGCTTTTCCTTGGCCGAATCCGGGATGATGATCCCGCCGACCTTCTGTTCGCCTTCCTCGATCCGCTGCACGATCACCCGGTCGTGCAGGGGACGGATCCCGACTGCGGTCTTCGTAGCTGCCATGTTTCGCGTTGCTCCCCGTAAAACGGTTGTTCTGGTGTGGACTGTCGAAAAGCTCAGGAAAACCCGGGGCTGACCCCTCGGCGGTAGCACTCGACAGGCCCGACTGCTAACTCTATCGGAGGGGGGGAAGCGGTGTCAAGCAGTCCAGCCGTAGGACTGCTAATCAGGCGGAGCGTTTGATCCGGTATTCCGTCATCTTCCGCGCGACGGTGTTGCGGTGGAGGCCCAGCATCTCCGCGGCATCCCCGACGTTGCCCTTCGAGCGCTGCAGAGCGCGCGAAATGAACATCTTCTCGAACTCGCGGCGCGCGTCGTCGTACAGGATGCCCTTTTCGAGCATTTCGTGGACGAGCTTCTCCAGCTGCTCTCGCACGGCGCTATTGCAACTCGCGCCCTGAGAGGAGGCGGAAGGCTTCGACGTACTTCTCGCGCGTCTTCCGGATCACGTCGTCGGGCAGCGACGGCACCGGCGGCTGCTTGTTCCAGCGGATGTCTTCGAGGTAATCGCGGACAAACTGCTTGTCGAAGCTCGGGACCCCGTGGCCCGGCGCGTACGACGCGCGCGGCCAGAACCGCGAAGAGTCGGGCGTCAGCACTTCGTCGATGAGGACGGTCTCGTCTTGCGCCAAGCCGAACTCGAACTTCGTGTCGGCGATGATGATGCCTTTTGATTCGGCGTGCTCGCAGCCACGCCGGTAGATTTCGAGCGTGAGCGCCTTGAGGCGCTGCACCAGGTCGGGTCCGACGATGCGCCCGGCTTCGTCTTCGCTGATGTTCACGTCGTGACCGGTGTCGGCCTTGGTCGCGGGCGTGAAGATCGGCTCCGGCAGCTTATCGGACTCACGCAGGCCGGCAGGCAGCGTGATTCCGCAGACACTTCCGGTCTGCTGATATTCCTTCCAGCCCGAGCCCGAGAGATACCCGCGGGCGACGCATTCGATGGGGATCGGATCGGTCAGCCGCGCGAGCATGGTGCGCCCCCGCAGCACGCCGGCGTGTTTGCGGGCGGCGGCCGGAAACTCCTCGACGTTCATCGAGATCAGGTGATGCGGCACGAGATCCCCCAGCCGTTCGAACCAGAACGCCGAGAGTTGTGTGAGCACCTTGCCCTTGTCAGGGATGGCGGATCCGAGGACGTAATCGAACGCAGAGATCCGGTCGGTCGCCACCATGAGCAACGCCGCTTCGCCGGAGTCGAGCGTGATGTCGTAGACGTCGCGAACCTTGCCGCGCCGGTGAACCGTCAGACCATCGAGGGAAGTTTCAAGAACTGGAGTGGAA
>JACDCA010000531.1 GCA_013694635.1 Acidobacteriota bacterium
CGACGAGGAGTGTTCCTGCGCCGGCGAGCAGCACGAACGAGAACGCAATCTGGGTCGTCGCGAAAATGCGCAGCCGGCGGTTCGTGCCCGGCGTGATGCGGACGCTCCCGCCTTCGCCAAGGCTACGGCGGGTCCGCCATAGCCCCGCACGGGCGGAGGCGGGGACATGCGACGAGGGAAGCCGCGGGATATAGGCGAGGAGGACGGCCGCTGCCATGGCAAGGCCAAAGCCGACCCATAGCAGACTGCTGTCGACGGTGACTTCGAGCGCGCGCACCGAGAAACGCGCGGCGAATCCGGCGACGACGGCGACCAGCGGCCGGGCCAACGCCATGCCCAGTACCGCGCCGGCCCCGCAGAGCACGAGGCTCTCGGCCAGCAGCGTCCGCCGCAGCGCGCCCCGGCTGGCGCCGAGCGCCGCGCGCACCGCCAGCTCCCCTTCGCGGCGAACCGACCGCGCCAGGATCAGGTTCGCTACGTTCGAGCACGCGATCACGAAGACGATGGCTGCGGCGGCGAGCAGCACCAGCAGAATCGTCCGGGCGGGCGCCGTCAGCTGGTCGCGAAGCGGCCTGACACTCAATTGAATGTTGGCGCTCGCCGAGTAGGCCTCCGGATGCTCGCGCATCATCGCGCCGTGGACCGTCGTCAGTTCCGTCCGCGCGTCTTCAACCGACGCTCCCGGCACGAGGCGGCCGAAGAGTTCCGTCATGCGGTGCGTGCGCAGCGTCGTCATCGTTGCGCCGAGGTGATGCGGGCTGGTCACGACGTTGGCGATGATCTCGGTGTCGGCCGGATAGGGCACCGACGGTTCGAGGACGCCGACGACCGTCGCGGTGCGCGAACCGAGCCGGATGGACTTGCCGATCACGGACGGATCGCTGTTGAGCGTGACGGCCCAGAAGCGGTGGGTCAGGACGGCCGCGCCATCCGCCTTGGGCCCGTCGTCCGAGGCATTGAGCAGGCGGCCAAGGACGGGACGAAGGCCCATCACCTCGAAGAACGAACCACCGACGACGCCCGCCTGCACCACGCGCGGTTCGCCGAGGCCGATCAGCGTGAAATCGATCGTCGAGAAGTCGCCGAAGGCGCCGATGGTGGTCATGTGGGACTTGAAGTCGTCGATCTCCGGCACCGAGAACGTCGTGTTCGCGTCGCCGAGGCCCGGCGCACTCTGGCGGATGTAGATCAGGCGATCCTCGCCGCGGTTCACAAGCGGGCGGTGCAGGACGCCGCGGACGACGCTGAAGATCGCGGCGTTGGCGCCGATGCCGAGGGCGAGCGTCACCACCACGGTGGCGGCCAGTCCCTTCGCGCGCAGGAGCGAGCGCAGGCCGATTCGCATGTCCTGCGCGAGGGCCGCCGCGGCGTCGAACCAGCGGCTGTACCAGACGCGCCGCATGGAATCGCGGATCGCCGGGACATACCCGAACTCTCTCAGCGCCGCGAGGCGAGCGGCTTCGGGATCCTCACCGCGCTCGATGCGTTCCTTCACGCTGAGCGCGAGATGACCGCGGATTTCCTCGTCGAGATCGTTGTCGTGGGGACGCATGGGCTATCCCTTGTCTCCGGGCGCCGGATTCATGATCCGGCCGATGGCGTTCACCATCTGCGACCAGCGATCCTGCTCGCGCAGGAGTTGTGCCTTACCCATGGCGGTCAGCCGATAGAACTTCGCCCGCTGGTTTGCCTCGCTCACGTCCCACTCCGACTTCAGCCATCCGCGCTTCTCGAGACGATGCAGGGCGGGGTAGAGCGAGCCTGTTTCCACTTTCAGCAGGTCCTCCGATTGCGCGCGGATCGCCTGGCCGATGCCGTGCCCGTGCTGAGGCCCCCACAGGAGGATCCGGAGCACGAGCATGTCGAGGGTGCCCTGGAGGAGTTCCAGGCGCTGATCGTCGGGCGTTTTGCTCATAGTCGTAGACCGTCTACATGGTTGGACGTAGAACGTCTACAACTTGTTCACTTAGGCCTTGCCGGGATACGCGACCGCCTCCGGGATTCCCCAGGCCGATACATGCACAGTCGCTAGCCGGGGCGCACGTCGCCGATTGAGCGTACGCCGGCGGCGGCGCAGCCACGGACGTGATCAGCGGCAGCGCAACCAGCATCGACGTGCCCATCGTCTCATCACGTCACGGCGCGAGAGGCCGTTCAACGTCGGAGCGACCGCTTCGCTGTCGGCGAGCAGGCCCCCCTTTCTCAGCAGATCCAGAGCCAGCCACACGAACTTTTCGTTCACGGCGACTCGAGCTTCCTGTTGACCGTTCCGGTGATCTGGGCGGTTGTCTTCTTACCGTCGCAAGGCTTCCCAGACCAGCGCCGAGGCCTGATTCAAACAGGAGGCCGGCGCAATCGCGTCGTCGATGTGCGTCGGCGGAGACGACGTGAAGGCCGTGCTCGGTGTCGTTCGGTCTCTGGTTTCTCCGTGAAAGGCGCCTTAGCCGGCTCGGCGGCGGCCGCGTGGACCTGGCCTCGGCGTGCGCATGCTCCTGAAGTCCAGGCCCTACAAGTCGGGCGCGATCTGGTTTCTCTGCCCTTATCGACTGCCAATACCCTACTTGACGATAATCGATAAATAGTTTATTGATATTCGATAACAAAAGGGTGTTGAAGATACCAAGGCCCGCCTCGTCATCCGCCGCGCTGCCGATCGCGCACGTCGTGCTGCGGATCCTTATCGTCGTGAACTGGCTGATGGCCGCCGTTATCCTCGCGCTGCTCTTTCTCGTGCCGAACGATGAATGGATCATGATCAGTTTCAAACTCTCTCCTTCGCCGGAGGCAGAGCGGCTGGTCATGGGCCTGCGCGCAATCGCCGTGCTCGGTCTCGTCGCGATTCCCTTCAACCATGCCGTCCTGAAGCGGCTGCTCGCGATCGTTGAGACGGTTCGCGGGGGCGACCCATTCGTCGCCGCAAACGCGTGCCGTTTGCACGTGATCGCCTGGGCCCTGCTCGCGCTGCAGCTTCTCAGCGTCGTTATCGGCGCGATCGCGAAGGCCGTGTCGATTCCCGGGCATCCGCTCGATATCGATGCCGGGTTCTCAATCAACGGCTGGCTCGCCGTACTCCTCACGTTCCTGCTGGCCCGCGTCTTCGCGGAAGGCGCGCGCATGCGCGAAGACCTCGAAGGGACGGTGTGACATGGCGATCACCGTCAAGCTCGACGACCTCCTTCACGACCGGCGGATGACGCTGACGGAGCTCGCGGATCGGGTGGGAATGACGCTGGCCAACCTCTCGATCCTCAAGACCGGCAAGGCGCGCGCGATTCGCTTCTCGACGCTCGATGCGATCTGCGAGGCGCTCTCGTGCCAGCCTGGCGACCTTCTCCGGTTTGAGCCGGCGCAGGAAGAGCACGAGCGACCGGCAGCGGCGAGCAAACGAAGCGCAAGCCGCTGAACGCCGAGTCCCACAAGGAGATCTCCAGATGAAACGCAACGTCACGTTGATCATCACGTCCCTGCTCTCGATCCTCTTATTTTCATTTCACTTCGCGGACGACATCGTTCGCGGGATTGAGGAGGGAGATCTCTTCGACTTCACCGGAGTGCTCATCCTGGCTGCCTGGCTGTACGCAACACTGGTGCTCGCCGAACGCCGATCCGGGCTCGTCATCATCCTGCTCTTCTCGATCGGTGCGGCCGGCATACCTCTCATCCACATGAGGGGGGCGGGACTGGTCGGCGGGGCGATCGCCAACTCCAGCGGCGTCTTCTTCTGGGTCTGGACATTGATCGCGCTCGGAGCGACCGGAATCGTCTCTGTCATCCTCGCCGCGCAAGGATTGTGGAGCCTGAGAAAGAGTCAGTCCCGATAGTCCAACAACGCGAAATACGGAAAGTTTCGGGGACGCAAAACAGCCCCCTTGATCTTCGACGACCGGGCCTCCTTGCTGAGACGGGTGCCGTCGCACTCGGGCAGGTCGCGAACGTCACCGCCCGCTCCACGAAGGCGCGGATGTGCGGCTGCAG
>JACDCA010000543.1 GCA_013694635.1 Acidobacteriota bacterium
CCTGTGCGGTATGCTTTCGCAACACCCCAATGAAAGGGACGCGGATTCTGCTCGTGGACGACTTCGAAGACGCCCGCGAGATGTACACGACCTATCTTCAGTTCGAAGGGTTCGAGGTGCTGACTGCCTCGACGGCCGTCGAGGCGTTGAAGCTCGCCGCCGCGGAGGATCTCGACCTCATCCTCATGGACGCCGGCCTGCCGGGCATGACCGGATGGGATGCGATCGTCGCCTTGAAGAACGATGACCGGACGAAAGAGATACCCGTCCTGATGCTCACCGGCCACGTGCTGAAGGAATCGCAGGACCGCGCTGCGGAAGCGGGTGCCGACGGGTTCATTCCGAAGCCCTGTCTGCCCGACGAATTGTTGCGTGAGATCCGGCACGCCCTCAAATCGCGCGCGACACATGGCGGGGAAACCGGCGCCCAGCAGCAGGACCGCACGCGGACCGCCAGCGCGGAAACGCGCGCCCGCCTCAAGCGTGCTCGCGAGCGCAAAGAACGCTGATCCCCTATTGACATGTAGCGCTCGGTGTAAATCGTGTCGTAGTGATTCCCCGCCGTGACCGGTGAGGACGCGGACGCGGCCGCGTAGACATCGGGGAAGCGGAGCAGCGACATTACCGCCGAGTAGCCTCCCTAGGACGTCACGTACATCCCACGGGCCTGCTCCCCTGGCGATGAAAGCGCGCGTTTCTGGCCAGAAACGCCTGGTACACGACTGATGGCTCCTCTTTCGCGAGCCTCGCGTTCAGTGCCCGGTCGCGTTCGAGCAGCGACGCCGTGGCGGCTGCCTTCGGTTCCTTGCCGACATAGCGTGGCCCGAACGCGTAGCGGTGGAACCCTTCCGGGAAGGTGACAAGGTCCGGAGCGTCGGTACCGATGTCGAGCAGGACCTTCCAGGAGCCGTCCGCCTGCTTCCGCCATACCGAGAGATAGTTGCCGTACTGCGGCTCCCTCCTATCCTTCTTGTTGGTAAACGTGGACGGCCCTGTCAGCCAGCCCAGCTCGCCGCTGGCGGCGACGTCGCCGACCCGAGGTTCCCAGAGAAGCTCGTGCTCGCCGAACGGCACGGCCGGGCCCGCGCGCAGCCGCGCCTTCCACGATGCTGGCTCCGGCACCAACGCCACGGCGTCATCAGCGAAGAACTCCAGAAAGGCGTCACGAATTCCCTGTTCAGTTGCCGCTTTTGCGAAGGCGCGCTCCGTTTCCGCGAGTGCCTCGAGGGCTGGCGTCGTCTCGTCCTGTCCAGAAACGACCGCCGTGATCAGCACTGCCGAAACCAGGCCGGCCAGCAAGTACCTCATGAACGAAATATGCCACAGGACCCGGTCGATTCGGCGCTGATAGAATGGGCCCGCTAAAGGAGATCCTGATGCCACGTTCCCTCCTGATCTGTGCAGCCGTCGCGCTCGGCGGTGTCATCCTGACTGGCCAAACCCCGACGCCAGTTGCGGCCAAGGACGAAGCGGCGCTGATGGCGAAAGCGCGCGACATTCACGACCGCGTCATCGCGCTCGACACGCACGACGACATCAGCCCGGCCAACTTCACCGCGGAGAAGAACTACACGGTGGATCTCGGCAACCAGGTCAACCTGCCGAAGATGTTCAAGGGAGGCCTGGACACCGCCTTCTTCATTGTGTACGTCGGCCAGAACCGGACCCCTGAAGCATTCACTCCGGCTGGGTACGACAACGTGTATCGCCAGGCCGTCGAGAAGTTCGACGCGATTCACCGGCTCACGAAAGAGTTCGCGCCGAATCAGATCGAGCTCGCCCTGACCTCCGCCGACGTCCGGCGCATCAACAAGCTCGGAAAGAAAGTGGCCATGATCGGCGTCGAGAACGGGTATTCGCTCGGCGATGAGACGACGGCGATCGCGCGGGTGAAGGAATTTCATGAGCGCGGCGCGCGCTACTTGTCACTCGCGCATAACGGGCACAGCCAGCTCGCCGATTCGAATACGGGAGAGGCAGACGGCGTGTGGCTGCACAAGGGTTTGAGCCCGCTCGGTAAGCAAGTGATCGCCGAATTGAATCGTACGGGCATCATGGTCGACATCTCTCATCCGTCGAAGGAGGCGAACCTGCAGGCGATGGCGCTCTCCCGCGCGCCGGTGATCGCCTCTCATTCCAGTGCGCGCGCGCTCTGCGATCACAGCCGCAACCTGGACGATGAGCAGTTGCTCGCCCTGAAGAAGAACGGCGGCGTCGCACAGGCGGTCGCGCTGGCGGCGTACGTGAAGACGCCTCCTCCGCCTTCGCCGGAGCGCACGGCGGCGATCGAGAAGCTGGCGGCGGAGTTCGGCCTCCCTGCGTCCGCCGTTGGGCGCGGCGGCGGCGGGCGCGGGCCCGGCGGCACGAGTCCGCTGGCGGCGCTCAGCGAGGAGAAGCGCGCCGAGCTTCGAACGAAAATGGAGGATGTGAACGCGAAATTCCCTGCGCCGCCGCGGGCGAACGTGAAGGACTTCGTCGATCACCTCGACTACATGGTCAAGAAGATCGGCATCGACCACGTCGGCATTTCGTCGGATTTCGACGGCGGCGGGGGCATCGACGGCTGGGCCGACGCCAGCGAAACGTTCAACGTGACGCTCGAGCTCGTGCGCCGCGGCTACACGGAGCCGCAGATCATGAAGATCTGGGGTGGCAACCTGCTGCGCGTCCTCGACAAGGTGCAAAGCGTCGCGAAGGATCTGCAGAAGCAGCAGAAGGCGGTCCCCGGCGTCCAGCTTGCGTCCTCGCATGCGCAGCCGAAAACCGTCCAGGAAGAATTCAGCGCGATCTACACCAACATCAGCAACGTCGGCGCGGTCGGCGCGCTGCCCGTCACCATTCGCATCACACGCTGGACGGGTGACGACGAACACGTGAACCTGATGCGGATGCTGTCGAAGGATGGGAACGAGTCGTTGCTGCGCGCGCTGCAGGACGGCAAGTCGGTCGGGTCAATCGGGACGCCGCAGCAGCTTGCCTACGACCTGCGGTACGCGCGGCAGTACCCGCTGGAAGGGGGCGGACGGCGAATCATCCTGATGACGGACCGGCCGATGACGGCGTTCGAGCGTCTCAGCGCGTCGGTCACGCGCGATTACCCGCTGACGTGGATCGAGCTGAAGCTCGACGCGGCGGGCCAGGGGGAAGGATCGATGTTCCTGGCGGCTCGGCTGCGGCTGATCGGAGACGTGCTCGGGATCGAGGACTTCGCGAATCAGCCGGCGAAGCTGAACGACGTCAAGAAGGTCAAGTAACTCACCGCCCCGTCGCCCCGAATCCGCCGCGGGCTTCGGCACGCGGTTCGGCCTCGACCCACTCGACCCGTGGCGCCTGAAGAAAAACGCCCTGGGCGAGCCGATCCCCTGCCTTCACGTCGACCGGTTCGTCCGTGAAGTTCATCACCGCGATCTTCACTTCGTCGGTTGGGCCGCAATAATCGGGATCGATGACGCCGACGCCGTTGGCGATCATCAGGCCCCGTTTCAGAGGCGTACTGCTCCGCGCGAAGATGCCCAGGAACATCCGCTCCGGCACCTGGATGACGAGGCCGGTAGGCACGAGCGCCACCTTGCCTGAGTCCACGGTCACGTCGGCGGCCGCTGAGAGGTCGAATCCGGCGGACCCGTCGGTCTCGTAGCGCGGAAGCCTGGCGCCGGCGTGAATGCGAGTGACCTTGATCTTCATCTCGTCGTCCAGCCCTTCAGGGCTGCGGGGTTCAACATCCGGGGACGGGCGCGAGAAAGACCTCGACGAACCTGACGAGATCCGCCGCGTCGCGGTACGGATATGTCGTGCACGCGGGATGCGTGTTGCCCGAGATCAACCGTGACACGCGCCCGTGCCGCTCGTGATCGTACAGCAGCAGCACCCGCTGGCGGCTGATGTCGGCGCGGCCGAGCACGTATCCGACTTCAAAACCGACACCGTAACTCGAACCGGACGCTTCGGCAACGATGACGTCCGCGGCGAGAAGCCAGTTCATGTCGCGCTCGAAGACTTCACGGTCCCCCAGCACGCTCTCCGCCCCGTCCACGTCGTCGTCCAGCAGATGGCGCGTGAGTATAGTGTGGCCGGCGTCCTCGAGCCTGGCCGCGAGCGTGCGCAGCACGGCGACGGCACAACGGTCCCCACGAACCGTGCAGGCCAGGTAAATGTTCACGGGGTCTGACGTCCGTACGTCTGTAACAGGCGCTTCAACTGGTCAACCGGAAGCGCCCTGATGGTGCGGCCGCTGCCGGTCACGTCGGTCGCCTTGAGCATTGAGTTGTAGATCGCTTCTTCCACGGCGTCGAGCGTCGCCTCGAACAGGGCAGAGATGACGTCGGGTGGCCCGGCCGTCGAGGGCGGCGGCGCAGCCGCGGTGGAAAATGCGATTGCGAAGTCTCCGCTGCCGTTGGAGTAGGTCGAACCGGTGCGCGCCATCGCAAAGATGGCGCGCGCTGCCACCCGCTTGAGATCCTTCGCCGACAATGGCGCGTCGGTGGCGACGACGATCATGCACGAGCCGTCCGCGTCGGCAAAGGCTGGGTCCTGCGGAGCCGCGGGCGCCCCCGAGGGCCGCGGCGAGAGTTCCTTCCAGACCGGCACGCCCGCGATGGTGAGCCTGCCACCAAAGTTAGTCTGCACGAGCGCACCGACCGTGTAGGTCTGCCCCGGCTGCGCGATACGGCGGGAGGAGGTCCCGATGCCTCCCTTCCAGCCAAAGGCGACCGTACCGGTGCCCGCTCCGACCGCTCCCTCCTCGACAGAACCCTCTTTAGCGTCGAGGATCGCGGCGATCACATGCTCGCGTGTGACATGCAGCCCCCGAATGTCGCTGAGCGCACCGTCGTTGGTTTCACCGACCAGGCCGTTCACCGAACGGACGTTTTCGTTCCCGGGCTGTGCGAGCGTCCACCTCACAACCGCTTCGAGCGCGGCGCCGACCGACAACGTGTTCGTGAGCACGATCGGGGATTCGATCGTGCCGAGCTCGTCGACCTGCGTCGATCCGGCCAGCTTGCCAAAGGCGTTGCCGACGAAAACGGCCCCCGGAGTCTTGCGCTGAAAGAGGTTGCCCGCGTGCGGAAGGATGGCGGTCACGCCGGTACGCACGTTGTCGCCATTCAAGAAAGTCGTGTGACCGACGCGCACACCGGCGACGTCGGTAATCGCGTTCTGCGGCCCCGGTTCCAACAAACCGGGCGCAATTCCGAGATCTCTGGCTCGCGGACGAGTCTGCGAATGCATCGTCACGACGATGACCGAGAGACAGCAAACAAGCGCGCACGGTCGCATGGGGTCCTTATAATAAACGTGCTTCCTGTTGTTGCTTTACGGTCGAGGTCTATGACTATTGCCCGATTTCTTGTCGCCGCGGGTCTCGTCGTCGCCTGCTTCGCGCAGCCTGCCTTGGCGCAGCTGCGGACGGAGCTTGTCACGGACGGGCTCTCGCTGCCGGTTGCGTTCGTACAGGATCCATCGCAGGCGAACGTACAAGTCGTCGTGCAGCAGGGTGGACGCGTGCGCGTCATTCAGAACGGCGTGCTACTCAATCAGGATTTTCTCAATCTCACGTCACAGATCGTGACCGGCGGCGAACGAGGACTGCTGGGGCTTGCGTTCGCCCCGGACTATGCCACCAGCGGGCGTGTCTACGTGAATTTTACGAACCCGTCAGGGCACACCGTGATCGCGCGGTTTCTGAGGCACGCAACCGATCCGCTTCGCGCCGAGCCCGCAACACGCTTCGATCTCGTGTGGCCCGGCGGTCTCGCGCATATCGTGCAGCCGTTCGAGAACCACAACGGCGGCCATCTGATGTTCGGGCCGGACGGCTACCTCTATGTAGGCCTCGGCGACG
>JACDCA010000552.1 GCA_013694635.1 Acidobacteriota bacterium
GAAGCGGGAGATGGTTTCGAGCGACACGCCAGGAGAAGACGCAAAGACCGGCGGCAGGCCGATCACCGGCGTGTCCGGACCGAGCGGTTGTGTGAGGTCGACGATTTTCAGCGTGCCGGCGTTCAGCGCCGCGATCAATTCGGTCAGCAGCGACATGCGTTATTCCCCGCGGCCAAGTTGCTTCAAATGGCGCGCGAACTCGTAACGGTTCTCCAGCAACGACAGATCGGTGACATAACCCGAAGGGCCGACCGCATCGGTCTTGGCGACGAGCGTCGTGAGGTCATCCCTCTTCTGCGCAGCCAGGAAAGCCTCGCGAAACTCCTCCAGCCCGCGCACCGTGGCGGTGTGCGGCACGCCCGCGGCCTTCGCGATCTCGGCCAGGTCGCTCCCCGTGGACGTCGCGGTCGGAAACCCACCGACCGAGAGCAGGCTCTCGTTGTCGAACACCACGTGGACCAGGTTCCGCGGCCGGTAACGCGCCAGGGTGGTGAGCCCGCCCAGGTTCATCAGCAGCGATCCGTCGCCGTCGAACACGACCACCTGAAGCTCCGGCCGCCCGAGTGCGATGCCGAGTCCCACCGAGGACGCGAGCCCCATCGCGTGCTGCAGATAGAAAAAGTTCGGACGATGCCCGATCGACTGGAGTTCCGCGGCCACGGCGCCCATGATCGTGACGACCACGCAGCGCTCGAGTTCGGGATAGACGGCCTGAAGGGCGTCGAGGCGTCGCATCAATCGTCCCACATCAGATCGCGGCACAGGAGCAGCGCCACCGGACGGCTGGCCGAATGGGCGAGGGTCTGCGCCTTCGCGATCCGCTTCCCGACGTGTTCAGCCGCCTCGAGCCGGTCGAACGGAATCCGGAGCGCTTCCAGCACGTGCTCGGTGACACCGCCCCCCTCACACTGCCACGGATCCTGTTCGCCGAACGACCCGCGCTGGCTGATCAACATGAGCAGCGGGATCCGATACAGCTGACCGCACGATACGATCCCGTTGATCGCGGCGAGAAAACCATGATTCTGCATCAGCATCGCCGACTTGACGCCCGCCAGATGCGCGCCCGTGCTGATGCCGACGCCCTCTTCCTCCTTGGCGAGCCGCACCAGCGTCATCTCATCATCGTCTTCCGCCATCCGGATCAGATGAACCAGCCAGGTTTCAGGCAGGGCGGAGACGATCCGCACCCCGGTCTCCTTGAGTGCGCGATAGATCGCGGTGGAGCTTTCGACAGAAACAGGCACCGCCAAACTATACGGCGTGAACGACGCCGATAACACTGGTGAGCAGCCACCAGATGCCGACCGTCAGGATGCCCGCAGGGATCCCCCAGCGGATCCAGTAGTAAAGCCACAGCGGCGCAGGCGGCTCCCCTGCGGCTGAGAGCGCCTTCAGCGCCGTCGAACGGTGCAGGCACCAGCCGACGGTGAGGACTGCCAGGAGCGCGCCGAGCGTCTGCATGCCGGAACCGAACGTAAGATCCCAGGGTACGAAGATCGCGTTGTTGATGGTGGGCGGGATCGCTATGAGAAACGCCGCCACGGCCATCATCCAGACGGCTCGCGTCCTGTCGAGCCGCGTGTTGTCGGTAAGGCCGGCGACCAGCACCTCGAACGCCGCAACATTGGAGAGATAGCCCGCGCCAAAGAGCCCGGCGAAGAACAGCAGACCGAAGACCCAGCCCGCCGGGATTGCGGCGAAGACCTGCGGCAGCGTGGAAAAGATCAGTCCAGGCCCCTGGGTCGGCGCCATGTGGAGTGCAAAGACGGCAGGGATGATTGCGAGGCCTGCGAGGAGCGAGGTTCCGGTGTCTCCAATCACGGTCCACAGTGCCGGGCGGGCAACATTCTCCCTGGCGCCGAGATACGAACCGTAAACCACCATGAAGGTGCCCCCGAGCGAAAGGGAGAACATCATGTGGCCGATGGCGGCCAGCATCACTGTCGGTGTCAGATCGGCCCAGCGGAACTTCAAAATGAACCATCGCACGCCTTCGCCCGCCCCTTCGAGGGTGAGCGACCGCGCCATCACAATCAGCAGGATCACGAAGAGCGCCGGCATGATGATCGTGCTCGCGCGTTCGATGCCTGCGCGGAGCCCTTTCGCCACGACGAGGGCGCAGGCGACGATCACCGCCGCGGTGCAGGCGAGCTGGAGCCCGAACGATTTCGCGACGAAGCCACGGTCGGGCGGCAGGATTGCGGCGGCATCGAACGCAAGACCGAGCGCGTGCGCGCCCTGAGCGAGCGCGTAGTAGAGCACCCAGCCGATGACCGCGGAGTAATACCCGGTGGCCGCGACAACGACGCAGAAGAAGAACCAGCCCACCTGCCGGCCAAACGGGAATCCGCCGGCGGCGAACGCGCCGACCGTGCCGCGCCGACTATGGCGACCCAGCGCATATTCGGCCATCAGCGCGGGGACACCGATCGTCACCGCAACGACAACGTAGAAGAGCGCGAACGCGGCGCCGCCGAACGTCCCGGCCATGTAGGGAAAGCGCCAGACGTTCCCCAGCCCCACGGCGACCCCGATCATCGTCATGATCGTGCCGAAGCGGGAGCCAAACGTTTCGCGGCCGGTTGAGGGCGCCACCGGCCGCGTTGTCATCGGGGTACTCGCTCGAGCCGTTTGATCACGCCAGAACTCGTCAGCTCCCGGAGCGCATCCTTCCCCACCCACCGTGCCGTAGGATCGTTCGAATCGGCCAGCCGGCGCGCCACCGCAACAGCCGCAGAATTGAGTGCGCGATTGCGCTTGACGATCGCACGCAGCGCCATGTTCGTGGCCTTCTTGACGAAGTTGCGTTCGTCACCGGCCTCGCGTTCGATAAGCGCGAGGCCCTGGAGAAACGGTTCGTCGCCGGCACGCTTGTCGTGCACGGTGAGGCTCCACAGCAGCGCAAAGGCCGTTCGTTTCTCAAACTCGTTGCGCCTGCAGCTCCATTGCGTGACCTTGACCCAGGCGTGCTGCGATCGGTTAAAGAGGTTGAAGCTCATCGCGTCGCAAAATGCCCAGTTGTCGAAATCTCTGCACCAGCGATCCATCTGGGCTGGCGTGAGCTGCTCCGGATCGCCGACAAACGACGCCAGCATGCGCGCCTCGTACACCCCCGTGTTCCAGAGGGCGACGGGTAGTGGCTGGCTGCGACCGAGGGTCGTGCCAAGCGCCTTGATGTCTTTCATCGCCTCGCCGTACGCACGGTCCGAAGGGATGGAATAGCGTGGCATGCCTTCGAGCGTGGCCTTGGTGGCATGGCGTTTCAGCCACGCCAGCGCCGAGTGCACCCGGTCTTCGGTCGAGGGGCTACCGGCAAGAAGGCTGTTTCTCTTCGTCAAGAGTTGGAGTTCGGTAATGCAAAGTGCGGATTCTCGATCAGTCCGATCAGGTTGCCAAATGGATCAGTGACGGTGGCAACTTTGATCCCTTCACCGACGTCATGCGGCGCGACCGCGATCGTGGCACCGGCAGTAACGAACTGCTGGACCGCCGGGCCGATCTCAGCGACACGCCAATATGCGACGGTGCCGCCAGCTCCCGGCTTGCCGAGCGTGTAATTGGGATCCAGGCCCAGCTCGTAACCGGCGATGTTGAAGCCGACATAGAACGGCTGGTCGAAGTACGGAGCCTGCTGAAACACGGCGGTATACCAGGCTTTCGCCTTCTCCAGGTCCGTGACGCCATAGATCACTGTGGCCAGTCCTCTTACCATGCCCGGCTTCCTCCTATCGCTGTACGAACCAATAACTGACGTGACTTCATTACGCGGGATCTGTGCCCACAATCGCATAGTAGTCGCCCACCCGCTTCCTCGACCCGGGACGGGTGTAGACGTCCGGCGCGCGCGACTCGACGACGCCGGCGATGACCTCCGCGACCTCTTCAGCGTCCTGGCCGTCAGGCAGCGCTCGCGACTCCGGACCGCCGTGCATCGCGTTTGCGCCGAAATTCGTCCACACGACACCTGGCGAAACGAGGGAGAACTGGATCCCCGGGTGCGTCTGTTGGAGTTCTTCACGAAAGGTGGCCGTCAGCGCGTTCAGAAAATGCTTCGCGCCGCAATACGCCGACCGCGGGACGGCCGATGGAATCCGTCCGAGCATGGACGAAATGTTGATGATGTGCCCCGTGCCACGATCCTTGAAATGCGGCAGGACTTCCTGCATTCCGTAGAGCGCCGACTTGACGTTGACGCGCATCACACCGTCCACATCGTCGTCGGTCAATTGGGAGGGCACTCGCGTGATGCCCTGCCCGACGTTGTTCATCCAGACGTCGATGCGTCCGAAGGCGGCCAGCGCTTCGCTCACGACCCGCGTGACATCGGCGCGCACCGTCATGTCGGCGACGAAGCTTCGCCCCCGTCCTTCACACCTCCCGGCCACCGCCCGCAGCGCATCCGCCCTGCGTGCCACGACCGCAACTGAATGCCCCCGGCGCGCAAGCGCTTCCGCAGTCGCGGCGCCGATGCCGGAACTGGCGCCAGTCACGACGATGACCTTCTGAGGAATCACAGCGCTCCTTGGTAAACGACCCGACGGCCAATGCTATCTCGGTTGGATCCTGGCACCTCGCATCAGGAACAGCAACGGTGCGGCGACGACCCACGCCAGTCCGGCCGTGATCCACGCGACCAGCGAACCGCCGAAACCAAACGCGCTCGCGCCAGGCAGCGCGGCCGCCGGCGCGAGAATGAGTGTGTTGTTCACCGACGCGTGCATCAGCATTACGAGCAGCAGACTGCCGCCCGTCTTCCAGTAGAGCCACCCAATGGTGACCGACAGCGCCGTGACGTGCAGCAGGTAGAGCGAAAAGCCCGCGTCTGAGTTGTCACTCGTGTCGAAAAGACTGGCCGACACTGCCGGTATCGGGCAGAAAAAAGAGCGGCAGGTGCCACAGGGCCCAGATCGCACCGAGAACGATGCTGGCGGTGCCAAGACCGAGATGCGTAGCGAGGCGTCAGGCGACGGCAGTCATAGGGGCGGCACGCGTCGAACGATCCAGAACCGCAATCAGAACCCCCATTACCGTGATCGGCACAGATTCGCCGATCGTCCAGTACCACGGCATGCCCGCGTGGATGTCGATGATCGCGATCGCCACGCCGAAGATGAGATCCATCGCCGCAATGTAGGTGACGATCGGCCGGTACCGCACCGGGTCACCCGCGACGATGAACATCAGGATGCCGTGAAAGCCGTACAGGAGGGCGATCGACCGGGCGAGGTAGTCGACGAGCGGCGCCCGCGGAAACGGTCCGAGCCCGAGCGCCTCGTGCGTCGCCGCCATCCATTCCACCGGCAGGAAGACGGCGAGAAACGCGGCGGACGTTGCCAGCGCACCGACGCGAAGAAGGAGCGATAGCAGCCTGAGCCGGTCGCCGATCGAGATCCACATCGATCGGCAACCTACGTGAACCCGCGAAGGGTGTCAAAGGGACGGGTGATCTATCAGGCGCACCCGGGTCCACCCCTGCTCACCGGAACACCACCGCGCCCTTTGGTGTCCTCAGCGTGGCGACGATGGCGGCCGACGGGCCCTTGCGCACGGTTGCGGCAATTTCGAGCCTTCATC
>JACDCA010000578.1 GCA_013694635.1 Acidobacteriota bacterium
GAAGCGGCATGCGCGCGATGACTCGCAGGGCATGCCGCAGGTCACGGGAGACCTGCTCGATTTGCATGGTGCGCATTGTGTCGTACGGTCCCTGAACCAGAGCTGAATAAGGGCCACGGTGCAACACGGTGCAACACGGGTAAAGGGGCTTAGAGCATGTTTGACTCACGAGTGACCCTGGCGCTTGGGACCGTTCTGTCGGTGGCGTCGCAGCATCCATCCGCGGCGCCGGCGACGGCGGTATCCGGGATGGTCAGTTCCGCCCATCCGCTTGCCACCGAAGCCGGGCTCGAGATTCTCCGGGCCGGCGGGAACGCGTTCGATGCGGCCGTCGCCATAGCCGCGGCGCTGAACGTCGTGGAGCCGGCGATGTCGGACGCCGGCGGCTGCGGCACGATCGTGTTGCACCACGCCGAATCGAAAGAGACCTGGTTCCTGAACCCGAGCGGGCGGATCCCGGCCGCGGTCGACTCCGACGCGTTCCGTTCAGGCTCGCGGCGGAAGGCTACGTCTTCGATTCTCGCGGAGCCGCCTTCATAGCGGGCGGATTCGATGGTTTCCCGCAACATGCCAAGGCGATCTACGGCAGAGAGGGGAAGGCGCTGGCACGTGGTGACCGCCTTCAGCAGCAGGACCTCGCGCGCTCGTTGCGGCTGATTGCCAGCCGCGGCGCTGACGCGTTCTACACAGGAGAGCTCGGCAAGGCGATCGACGCGGAGATGAAGGCGGTGAAGGGCTTTCTGACGCTCGCCGACCTCGCGGCCGATCGTGCGGAATGGCGGAAGCCGATCACCCTGCGCTACCGCGATGTCGACGTCGTGACGGCTTCGCCGCCGGCGAATGCGTTCGACTATCTCGTCCGCCTCGGCATCATGAGCCAGTTCGACAACCGTGCGTCCGGACACAACTCCACCGAATACCTGCACCGGTTCGCCGAGGCGACGAAGCACGGGTTCTGGGTGCCTGCGGTATGCCGGCGACCCGGACGTCGCGCCGCCGCCTGTCACACGGCTGTCACAGCTGCGGATCGTGCGGGCGCTCGGCAACGCGCACGCGCTGACGATCGACTACGACGCGCGTGGACGCTAGTACTGAGAGTCAGTCGCGCGATGTCGGTTGGCGCGCGGACTGCGCCTCCTCAATGCTTCGGTACCTGAACACGCCTCGCGGGTAGGTCCGGGGCGAGATGCTCCGGTATCGTGCGCAGTACCGCAGGAAGCGCTCGAATGCGTCCTCCTGAGATACCGGTACGCGGGCTGCATTCATCTCTTCGACCGAGCGGAATTTCTGCACCCGCACTGTCTCAATCATGTCGCGCGCGGTAGCTGAAGCCGCGCCTGGAGTCCGCCCAGCCCGGACTTATCGAGCGCAATCCGCCCTCCGTACAGCTCGGCGAGATCGCGGACGATGGCGAGCCCGAAACCTGATCCCGGCGCCGCCTCGTCGGCGCGTACTCCTCGCTGCAGGACGGCTTCACGCAGCGTCTCCGCGATCCCCGGTCCATCGTCGTCCACGAGAATCACTATGGCCGCCGGTGTGGCGCTCGACTCTACGCGCACGCGGGTTGCGGCCCATTTGCACGCGTTGTCGAGCAGGTTGCCCAGCATTTCGTCGAGGTCGTGACGATGCGCCCGGACGGCGTGGTCCCGGTCGACGGTGCAGTCGATTGTCAAGCGCTTGTCCGCGTGCAGTTGCTGCATCGTGCGAACGAGACCTTCAGCCGACTTCAGGACGGAGGTGCGGGCGCCCGGCATCGCTCCTGACGCGGCGGCGCGTGCGTGCGCGAGGTGATGATCGATCTGCCGCCGCATGCGGTCCACCTGCTGTGTGATGGATTCGGCGAGCGCGGGATTCCCCATCCTGGCTGCGGATTCTGCCTCCTGCGCGAGCAGCGCCAGCGGCGTCTTCAACCCGTGCGCCAGATCGCCGGCCTTACCGACAGCGCGCTGCACCGTTTTCTCCTGGTGATCGAGGAGCTCGTTCAGGTCGTCGACGAGCGGCTGCACTTCGGCTGGATACGAACCCGCCACACGACGCTCCGCGCCGGTGTGGACCGCGGCCAGCCGGGTTCGAAGCTGCGCCACCGGCGAGAGGCCGCGCCGTACGTACCAGAGTCCCGCCATCAGGCAGCTAGCCGCGAGCAGAGATCCGGCCCCCGAGATGGGAGAACGCGCCGTGGATGACCCCGGGCGCATCCGGGTGGCGCGTCATCACTGCCATCAGCACGAGGCCGGCGACGATGAAAAGGCCGATCGTCCAGAACAGCGCTCCGAGAAACATGCGGCGACGAAGCGACCAGCTCAAGGCGCGTCCCCCATCCGGTACCCCAGGCCCCGAACGGTTTCGATCGTGGCGGCCCCGAGCTTTCTGCGCAGACGTGCAACGAACACTTCAACCGTGTTCGATTCCCGGTCTGACCCGCGCGAGTAGATGTGTTCGGTCAACTCCAGTTGCGAGACGATCCGACCACGATGATGCATCAGGTACGAGAGCACGCGGAATTCGTGCCCCGTCAGCCGTATCGGTGTGCCCTCTAATGTCACTCGTGACGAGCGTGGATCGAGATTTACGGCGCCGCATTTCAGTTCCGGCGTCGCCTGCCCGCTGGCGCGCCGGATCAGACCGCGCAGCCGGGCGAGGACCTCCTCGATGCGGAACGGCTTCGCGACGTAGTCGTCGGCGCCGCGGTCGATACCAAGGACCTTCTCGTGCCAGCTGCTTCGGGCCGTCAGCACGAGGACTGGAACGGCAATGCCCTGCGTCCGCCAGTCCTCGAGCCATTTCAGGCCGTCGCGTCCTGGCAGGCCGAGGTCCAGGACGATGGCGTCGTACCGTTCGGTGTGAACGAGAAAGTCCGCGCGCGTGCCGTCCGCGGCAGTGTCGACCGCATATCCCGCGTCGTTCAGCGCGGCCGCCAGCTGCCGCGCAAGCTGCGGCTCATCCTCGACCACCAGCACTCTCACAGGAGCCGAGTATCTAACAGGAGATCAGGAGATCAGGAGACACTTTTTGAAAAACAAGAAAAGCTCCTTATCTCCTGATCTCTTGTTATCGTCGGGACGTGGCGCCATTCGTGGTCGTAATGCGCGGACGCGTCGGCGCGGTCTTACGCGGCGACGGTTCGAGATCCCACCAGTACTGGCGCGGAAGTTTCTTCTGCTGCGGCCACACCTGATCGAGCGTGTCACCCTCGTAGAGCTCGCCGTTCTTCATCACGTAGCGGATCGAGTTCGTGTTGCGGATGTTCTCGAGCGGATTCTTGTCGAGGACGACCAGGTCCGCGAGCTTGCCTTTCTCGATGGAGCCAAGATCCTTGCCCATGCCGATGCCTTCGGCACCGTAGATCGTCCCGACCTTGAGTACCTCGTGCGCCGGCATGCCGCCGGAGGCAATCGCCCACAGCTCCCAGTGGCATTGAATGCCCTGCCGCTGACCGTGTCCGCCCAGCGCCACTTTCCCGCCGGCCGCGACGATGTCCGCGAGCACTTTCGCCGCGAGCGGGAAGGAGTATTCCTGCTCGTGGAACCACGGTCGCCTCAGCACCGTGCTGTCGAGATCGCTGTGCGGCGCGAAACGGCGCATCTTCTGATCGCCGTGCACGTCGGTCGACTCGTAGAAGTAGTTCTCCGCCCACGGACCGCCGTACTGCACCAGCAGCGTCGGCGTGTAGACAATCCCTGACTGCGCCACCAGCTGCACCACGTCCTTGTAGAGCGGCATGATCGGCAACGTATGTTCGAGCCCCGGGTAGCCGTCGACGATCTGCGTCAGATTGAGCTTGAGATCGAGTCCGCCTTCGAGCGTCGGCATCAGCTTCTGCTCTTTGGCCGCCATGATGATCCACTGGCGCTGCTGCCGGCTGCCGGCCATATATTGCTTGATCGTTTTCGTGTCCCAGTACTGGCTGTAGCGCTTCAGCACGTCGCGCGCCTCGTCGAGGCTCTGCACGTTGTCCTGCGAAAACACCCCTGGCCCGGTGCCGAAGACGCGCGGCCCGATCATCTGGCCGGTCTCGACGAGGTCGCGGTAGGCGAGCACGTCGGTCGTCGCCGTCTGCGGATCACGCGTCGTCGTCACGCCGTAGGCGAGGTTCGCGAGGTACTCCCAGACCTGCGTCTTGTGGACGTCCCACGCCGGCCAGATGTGTGCGTGCACATCGACCAGCCCCGGCATGATCGTCTTGCCGGTCACGTCGATTGTCCTGGCACCGGCCGGCACCTTCACCTGCCCACGTCGTCCCACCTCGACGATCCTGTTGTCAGTGACGACGATGTCCGCGTTGTCGATGACGTCGTTCGCCTTCATCGTGATCACGCGCGCGCCGCGCAGCACCACCGTGCCGCTCGGCTTCGTGCGTGGAGCCTCGACGATGACCTCCGTTGGCGTCGGTTCGTAAGCGGGCTTTTTCTTCGGTTCCGGCTTCTCGTCCTTTTTCTCGGCGTCGGGTTTCTTCTCGGTGTCCTTTTTGGCTTCCGCTTCCTTCTTCTCCTTCTCCTCAGCGGCTTTCGCCGCGTCGAGGTCGTACTTGAAAAGCGTGCGGCCGAGCGCGAACGTCACGAGTTTCCCGTTGCCCGCCCACGACAGGAACTCCCCGCCGACGGTCGTCAGTTTCTTCACGGGGACCGAAGCGCTGTCGGGGCTGGCCAGCGCGACGGTCGGCGCCTCTCCGCCTTTCACCGGCACGGTCAGCAGATAGACGTGATGCTGGGCCTCGGCGATCGCATGCTCGCCGTCGGGGCCCATGATGACCTCCGACGCATTACTCGCCTGTTCTGCGTTCGGGTTCTTGTACCCGGTAACCTTGACGTGCGTCTTGCGGTCGGTGCCATCGAAACGGAACGACACGAGGCCGCGGCTGCCTTCCCATGCGTAGATGCGTGTCGGGTCCTTCGCAAAGTGCGGCCGTCCCTGGCCGCGGAACGGTGTGATGAGCGTGGTCTCGCCGCCGCCCGCCGGTAGCCACACCAGCTCCATCGCCTGGCCTCCGCGACCTTGCGGCGAGAAATCCTCCTGCCGCTCCGCGCGCGGGCCGCGGACGACGACAATGCGTTGGCCGTCGAGAGAGTAGACCGGATCTGAATAGAAGGAGGCGATCTGGGTCAGCTTCTGCGGCGTGCCGCCGTCGGCTCCTACGCGATAGACGTGACCTCCATCCGCGTCTGACCAGCTGACGAAGGCAATCGATCGGCCGTCGGGAGACCACGCCGGCTGATGCTCGCCCGCGTCCATCGAGCTGACGCGGCGCGGCTTGCTTGACGGGTAGTCCATCAGCCACAGGCGATCGAGCGCGGTGAACGCCAGCTTCGTGCCGTCGGGCGACAGCCGTGGGTACCGGATCTGCTGCGCGCGAACGGGTCCCTCGTCGATCGGGTATTCGAACTGGACCTTCGGTCCGAGCTTCTGCTCGATCTTCGCGGTGAACGGGATCGGCGTCGCTTCGCCCGACGGCACGTTCACCCGCCACATCTTGCCGTCGAAGGACGTGACCAACGCCTTCGAGTCAGGAGTAAACGAGGATCCGGGCATCAGGTCGCGGGTCGAGGCTGACTCCTGGTCGTCGCGCGTGACCGGATAGATCAGCCAGGAGTCGTCGCCGCTCTTGAGATCGCGGACGCGGAGGCCGGTCTGCGCGTCCCACCGTGTTGCGTAGACGAGCCACCGGCCGTCGGGGGAGAGCACGGGGCGCATCGCGCTTCCGAGCTCGTCGCTCATACGGAAGTTCTCGCCGGTGTGCCGGTCGTAGACACCGAGCTGCCACCGGAAGTTCATCTGGTTGTAGACGCTGCCGGCCGCGGTACGCTCGGTGAAGTATACGAACCGGTCGTCCTTTCCCACGGCCGCGCCGAGTGGATTCAGCTGCCGCCGCTCGTCGCTTCCGGTCAGGTTGACACCGCTGCCGCCATCGACGTGATACAGCCACAGCTGCGTGCCGCCGGGAGGCGCCCCCGACTTCGACACGACTATGTACTTGCCGTCCCGCGTCCATTCAGGCGAGGTGTAGCGGGTGTTCTTGCCCTTGGTGATCGCTTTCGGATCGCTACCGTCGCGGTTGGCGATCCAGATGTTTTCGTCGCCGCTGCGGTCCGAGAGGAAGACGATCCTGGCGCCATCCGGCGAGTATCTCGGCTGGCTGTCGAACGTGATGCCCGGTATGATCCGCGTCGCTGTTCCCCCCTCCATCGGCAGCGTGTAGAGGTCCCCGAGTAGCTCGAA
>JACDCA010000591.1 GCA_013694635.1 Acidobacteriota bacterium
CGTGATAACAGGAGACAAGGAGATCTCACCTTGATCTCATTTACTCGTCCAGCGGCGGCGGCGCTTCCGGTATGGGCGGAATGACGCGCGTGAACTGGCCGCGCTGGAGGAGTTCGCGCCCCTTGCCGCCGCGGCCGGTGACTTCATATTTCGTGGTGCTGATGGTCTGCTCCGCGCCGCGGGTGGTCTCAACGGTCATCAGGTCGCGGTCACCCGAGGACGCGATGAAGCCGAGCACGCGATCGCCCTCTCCGAGCTTGATGAGAATCACCCCGCGGCCCGGGCCTGACAGGAAGTTCACCTCGTCCGCCCGCGTCAGCATCGCGCGCGCCTCGCGAGTGGCGGCGATGAGTGTTTCGTCGCCGGTTGCCTTTGCCACCCCGACGAACTCGGCGCCTTCCGGGACGCGGCCGTAGCGCCTTCCCGCGCGCGTGCTCGGCTCGACGAACGGCTCGAAGCTGAAGCGCAGGCTGTAGCCGTCCGACGAGACCGCCACGGCATGCACCGGCGGCGGCTGGTCTTCTTTACGCGTATGGATGTCCCCCGCGACGCGCGGATCCAGGCTCATCGACGCCACAATCCTCTCGCGGTCCTTCAGCTTGAAGAATCGCTGGATCGGCTCGCCATAGCCGGTGGACGCCGGAATGTCGGTGATCCGAGCGGTGTAGGCGACGCCGAAGTTGCTGAAAAAGACCACCGACGCGCGCGTGCTGCCCGGGAGCACCGCCATCACGTGGTCCCCCTCGCGGACGCGCGTTGACGCGACGTCCTTCACTTCCTTCTGCCGCTTCACCCACCCGTCGCGCGACACGATCACCACGTTGTCTTCTTCGACAATGAAGTCTTCGGCGGAGTATTCGGCCTCCCCGGCATCAGTCGAGATCGTGGTCCGGCGCGCATCGCCGTACTTCTTCTGGATCTCTTCGAGCTCGACGCGGACGATGTCCCAACGGCTGCCTTCGTCCTTGAGGAGCGTGTTGATCTGCCGGATCCGGCGCCGCTTCTCTTCGAGCTCCTTCCTGATCACCAGGATCTCGAGACGCGCGAGCCGGTAGATCTTCAGCTCGAGGATGGCATCGGTCTGGTCCTCGTCGAGGCCGAACCTCCTGATGATTTGCGCGGCGGCGTCGGCCTTCCCGTCGGACTTCCGGACGATCTTGAGGATCTCGTCCAGCGCGTCGAAGACTTGCTCGAACCCTTCGAGGATGTGGACGCGCTTATTCAGCGTGTCGAGCTCGTGCGACAGGCGCCTGGTCACCACTTCCAGCCGGAAGTGCAGGAAGTAGAAGAGCATCTGGTGAAGGTCCAGGCGCTCCGGACGGCCGACTTCGGGATTGTTGTCGGTGGGAACGAGACAGGTCAGGTTGACGACAAAGCTGGTCTGAAGCGGCGTGTGCTTGAACAGGTACGCCATCACCATCTTCTCGTCGGAGTCGCGCTTCAGTTCCAGCGCGATACGCACGTCCTCGGTCGAGAGGTCCTTGACGTCCAGCAGCGGCGGCAGTTTGCGACTGAGCGCGACGTCCGCGATCCGCTCGACGAGGGTTGACTTGTTGACCGTGTACGGGACGCTGGTGATGTAGATCGTCTTCGCCGCGCGCGTCACCGGCCCCTCCTCCCAGGTGGCACGCAGGCGGATGGCTCCGGATCCGGTTTTGTAGATCTCCCTCAGCTCGTCTGGGGAGTTGAGCATCTGGCCGCCGGTCGGGAAGTCCGGTCCCTTGATGTACCGCGCGAGCTGCATGCTGCTCAGATCCGGGTTGTCGAGCAGCTTGATCAGCGCGGTGCAGACTTCGCCGAGATTGTGCGGCGGGATGTTGGTCGCCATCCCGACGGCGATCCCCGTCGCACCGTTCACGAGCAGATTCGGAATGCGTGAGGGCAGCACCACCGGCTCGGTGCGCGTCCCGTCATAGTTCGGGCGGAAGTGCACGGTCGTCTGCCCGATCTCGGTGAGGATTTCGTCGCTGATCCGCGCGAGGCGACACTCCGTGTACCGCATGGCGGCGGCGCTGTCGCCGTCCAGCGACCCGAAGTTGCCGGAGCCGTCGATCAGCGGATACCGCAGAGAGAACGACTGCGCCATCCGGACCAGCGTCTCGTAGAGCGCGCTGTCACCGTGCGGATGGTAGTTCCCCATGACATCGCCGACGACCTTGGCGCACTTGCGATGCTTCGCGTCAGCCGTGAGGTTCTGCTGCCACATCGTGTAGAGGATGCGGCGCTGCACCGGCTTGAGTCCGTCGCGAACGTCGGGCAACGCGCGCGAGGTGATGACCGACAGTGCGTAATTGAGGTACCGGGACTGCGCCGCCTCGTGCAGCGCCACCGCTTCTGGGACGTTCGGGCCGCCGCCGCGCGTGTCGAGCGTCGTCTCCCCGTCTTCGTCGAAGAGAGAACGGGACTTCCTTCTTTTCGCCATGCCTGACGGTAACGAAGATAACAGAGGAAACGGCGTATGATTCATTCCTCCATCAAAAGCTGAAGGACTTTGCCATGCGCACATGTTTGCTTTCTCTCGCGGCCGGGCTGTGCCTCCTGTCCGAAGTGTCAGTCCACAGCCAGTCGAAGGCGCCTGCGCCTGCCGGCAATGCACATGCGGTTTACAAGGAGCTCAGGAGCCTTGCCGTCGGTACGGATACGTACAAGGTGAACAGCCTCGTCCTCCACAAGGATGCGGCCAGCTTCACGCTCACGGGAAATGTGTACATGCTCCCCGCGGTGCAGGGGAAGATCACCGGGGCGGTGTTTCTCGGGCAGGGCAGCATGGCCTACACCCCGCCGATCGCCGTCGAGCGCAACATGCTCCGCAATCTCACCAGAGGCGAAGACTTCAATGAAACGTTCGACCGCGCAGTCTTTCGCTTTACCGACGACACTGCCGCCAGGATCAAGGCCGGTGCTGCCGGACCGGCGGCTGGCAGCAGTGCGGAGGCAACCGACGCGTGGAAAGACACGAATCAGGCGCTGCGCCTGACGCTGAAAAGCAACCTCCACGCTCGTATCCTGCAAGACGTCCTCAGCCCGAAACCTGGCGGGCTCTTCCACGCCTACGTCACAGGAAAGAAGTACTCGAACAAGCTGGCTTACATGGTGGATCCGCAGGGGGCGGGGTTCGTGGCGCCGGAGGAGATTCAGCTGTTCAGCTGGGCAGCCAACAAGGAGGGGATCTTCACCGGTCACCGGTTCAGCGACTCCTATGCCCGGAAGGAGAAGATGCCGACGACCGCCGGGTCATGGATCGACATCGAGCACCAGACGCTGGACACCGAGATCGACCAGTCCGGCGAGATCATCGGCAAGGCCACGACAACGTTCTCGGCGATGCTCGATGGTCTCAGCGCCGTCCCCTTGAGCCTGTTTCCGACGCTCCGCGTCTCGAGCGTCACAGATGCGGACGGCACTGCGCTGGCGTTCATCCAGGAAGCCAAAGAGGAAGACGCCGATCTCTGGATCGTGCTGCCGAAGCCCCTCAACAAGGGAGAGAAGTTCACGTTTCGGACCGCTTACAGGGGCAAGGACGCGGTCACTGCCGAAGGCAACGATAACTTCTACCCGGTTGCGAGGACCAACTGGTACCCGAACAACCTGGGGATCAAGGATTACGCCACTTACGACATGACGTTTGCCGTTCACAAGCGCATGCGCCTGGTGGCGACCGGTGATTTCGTGAGCGAGGCGGTCGAAGGCGACAGGTACATCTCTAAGTGGAAGACCGACTACCCGAAGAGTGTCGCGGGCTTCAACCTCGGGCTGTT
Source organism: Acidobacteriota bacterium (assembly GCA_013694635.1). GTDB lineage: Bacteria > Acidobacteriota > Vicinamibacteria > Vicinamibacterales > 2-12-FULL-66-21 > JACDCA01. Next base: position 3,759 of record JACDCA010000591.1, read on the forward strand.
CAAGCGTGACGAAGCGAAAGTCGGCGAGTACACGGTCGTGGCACTGGCCAACAGTCTCCCGTCGAACTCGACGACTCAGCTTTCACGCGCCCTTCCCATCGGTTCCTTCGACACGGCGTCCTCCAATAAGCTGGCGCTCAGCGAGGCGCAGCTCTCGATGCAGGTCTTCAGCGACTTCTTCGGACCGATTTCGCTGAAGCGGATTCACATGACGCAGCAGACCGCCTGCAACTACGGCCAGGCGTGGCCCGGCGTGATCTACATCCCGACCTGCTATTACTGGAGCCCCGCGATTCGGCACCAGCTCGGTTTTAAACAGACGTTGGGCGGCTACTGGGACTCGGTGGCCGCTCACGAAGTCGCCCACATGTGGTGGGGTCATGCGCTCGGCTGGAACTCGTACCGCGATCAGTGGATGAGCGAGGGCTTCTCGAACCTCTCGGCGTCTCTGTTCCTTCAGGCGGCGTACCCAAAGGAACCAGAGCGCTTCCGCAACTTCTGGAAGAGCATGCTCGAGCAAATCACCCAGAAGAATGCGCAGGGCTTCCGGCCGATCGACGTCGGTCCGCTCACCCAGGGATATCGGCTGAACAGCGGGCGCACCGGCGCTGTCACCGGCAACCTGCTGTATCCCAAGGGGGCTTACGTTCTGCACATGCTCCGAATGATGATGTGGGATCGAAGCGCGGGCGACGCGAAGTTCAAAACGATGCTTCGCGACTTCATTGCCACCTATCGCAATCGTCCGGTGACGACCGAAGACTTCAAGGGGATCGTCGAGAAGCACATGCTCCCGGAGATGAATCTCGACGGCGATGGAACGATGAACTGGTTTTTCCGGGGCTACGTCTACGGGACGGAGCTGCCAACCTACAAGCTGGAGCAATCCGTGGCGAACAAGAATGGCCAGAACACGCTGAGCCTCACAGTCACGCAGTCGGGCGTCTCGGATGGATTCAAGATGCTGTTACCGCTGTACGTCGAGATGCAGGACGGCCGCGTGCTTCGCCTGGGAAACGCCGGGATGGTTGGCAACAAGACGATCGTGCAGGAAATCCCGCTCGGCCAGCTTGCGGTCAAGCGCGCGCTGTTGAACCATAACCACGATGTGTTGTCACTCGAGGAGAAGTGACGGATGACCGCCGCGCGGGGATGAGATTCGCCCCCACCTCCACACCGGGATTGGTATTCTCGCCGCACCTGCGCACCCGCTAGACTCTCCGGATGTCAACCATCCGGTACCTCCATCTGGACGTCTTCACATCCACGCCATTCGAAGGCAACCAGCTCGCCGTGTACCCGCAGCCTGGTGCACTCACAACAGACCAGATGCAGAAGATTGCCCAGGAGATGGCGTTCTCCGAGACGACCTTCATCTATCCGCCCGAAAAAGGCGGGGACGTGCGGATGCGGATTTTTACTCCCGGAGACGAGCTGCCGATGGCGGGTCACCCGACGATCGGGAGCACGTTCGCGCTGGCGCACGAGGATGTCATCGAGCGCGGACGGGAGAACTTCGTGTTCGAGCTCGGCGTCGGACCGATACCGGTCTCGCTCGAATGGAACGAACACGGCCTGTCGTTCGCGTGGATGACCCAGCCCCTGCCAATATTCGACAAGACAATCGAGGATCGCGCGGCCGTGGCGCCCGCCGTCGGAGTCAGCGTCGACGATCTCGTCGACCGCCTGCCGGTCCAGTCAGTTTCGTGCGGTGTGCCTTTTCTCTTCGTGCCGTTGCGGACCCGCGCGGCCGTAGACGCGGCCGTCATCGACAGGAAAGTACTGGCGCGATGCTCGACAGAAGCGCGGCTTCCGGAGCTGCCGGTCTTCTTCTTTACCTCGGATGCGTCCGGCTCTGAGACAGTTTACAGCCGCATGCTGGCGCCCGGCTTCGGCGTTGGCGAAGACCCTGCCACTGGAGGCGCGAGCGGTCCCCTCGGTTCATACCTTCTCCATCACGGAGTCGTCGACGCGGACAAGGCGCGCGCGATGGTGAGCCTTCAGGGAGTAGCAATGAAACGGCCGAGCCGCGTTCACATCGCCATCGATTCGGAGGCCGGCCGGATCACGCGCGTCCGGGTCGGGGGGGAGTCGGTGCTCGTCGGAGAGGGGAGCCTCCGTGTCTGACGGAGGGGACGGAGGGGAAACACAAACG
>JACDCA010000605.1 GCA_013694635.1 Acidobacteriota bacterium
GGTGAGTTCTAGTCGGGGCATCCATCTGGCGCCATTCGTCGAACTGCGTGTCGAACGTCGCACTCGCGCTGGCGGGCGAATAGCGCGCCGACGTCGTCTTGGCGACACGCGTGCCCATGCTCGGATCCTCGCGAATCCAGTCGGTGACGAGCCGGCCGTCATACAGGACGAGATCCTCTGGTGCGGGCAGCCAGATGTCGATGACGGCTCGGCCATCGGACGCGAGGTGGCCGGCGATGTTGCGCACAACCTCTTCCTGCGCGCTCCGGTCTGGGAGCAGCAAGAGCCCGTTGAACGCCAGGATGACGAGGCCGAAGCGTTCCTTCACTTCGACCGCCGTCATGTCGGCCTGGATGAGGTCCAGCGAGCCGCCATCGCTGGTCGCCTTGCGACGCCCGGCCCACATAGTTCGGGCTCGGTCGAGCATCGCCGGATCACGATCGACCCCCGTGACGCGGTGACCAGCCGCGGCGAGCGGCACACAAATTCGGCCACTGCCACAGGCGAGCTCGAGGATGGGCCCGTCTGATGCCGCTGCCAGGGCGAGGTACATCTCGACGTCGTCGTATTGCTCCGAGACATCAAGGTCGTAGTAACGGGCGAGTGCCGCGGCCACGGCGTCCCCGGTGTCCCCTGATTTGGGCAAGATGGGACTCTCTCGCAGCCGGTCTGTCAGCCGGCCTCGTTGTGGACCCGCGCTCCAACCACGGGCACCTCGACGTGGACCGCAGGCTCGAAGCGCACGCTCTGGCCATCGCGCTTCTTGACCGCCAGGGCACTGATCGCCTCGAGCACGCAGCGGTGCGCGGCAGCCGCCGTGATCTCGGCGTGGTCGTAGGGCGGCGACACCTCCACGACGTCCATCCCGGCCAGCTCAACACGGCCAACGACGCGCCTGATCGCGCGCAACAGCTCGCGCGTCAGCATCCCCCCTGGTTCGGGCGTTCCGGTACCGGGCGCCATGCCCGGATCGAGCACGTCGATGTCGATCGAAAGGTAGATCGCGTCGGGCCCTTCGAGCGCCTCGTTGATCGCGTCGTCGACCACAGCCTCGGCACCGCGGTCCTCGATCTCGCGCATGAGGTGCCAGCGCAGCCCGTGCTCGCGCATCCACGCGAAGATGTGGGGCGGCGGCCAGTAGCCGCGCAACCCAATCTGCACGAAGTTGCGGCCGTCTACAGCGCCGGATTCGATCAGCCGGCGCATCGGGGCGCCGTGGCCGGACAGGACGCCCCAGTCATCGTTTGCTGTGTCAGCGTGAGCGTCGAAATGGACGATTCCGATGCTCTTCGGCGCGTGCGCCTGAGCTACAGCCGAGGCCGACGGCCAGGTGATCGAATGGTCACCACCGAGGATGATCGGCACCGCGCCCGTCGCCGCGATCTCGAGGACCTTGCGGAAGATCATGGCGTGGCCGCGTTCGAGCGCGGCCGGCACGACGTTCGCGTCACCGGCGTCGACGACGTCGAGAACCTCGAACGGCTGCACGCCAAGCTGGAGCGAGTGACCGCCAAAGTTGTAGCTGGCCTGGCGGATCGCGCGTGGGCCGAAGCGTGCGCCCGGCCGGTAGGACACCCCATCGTCGAGCGGCGCTCCGGCAATCACGACATCGGGCTTGCGTGCCGCAAGTGCCTCCCGCGATTCAACAAGAGGCAGCTTGCAGAAGCTGACGATCGCGCCGCTGTATTGGGGCGCGTCTGGTCGGACATATACGTCGTACGGCCGATCCCAACCATTGAGGCGGGCATAGTCGGTCGGCACGTGATCGTGGCTCATCGCACGGATCCTCGCGCGAGTCGCCGCCGGTTCCATGCCGCGGTCCAGCGGGGCGCCCGCAACAATCCTACGACCGCTGAGCCGACTTCGTGCAGTGGCCCAATGGTCCGGCGGTCAGATTCGGACCTCGCAGCAGCCATTCGGATCCCGCCGCGCACCGCTAACCGCGCAGCGACAGGGTCAGCTCCACGAGCACGGCCATCGCAACGACGAACAGCGCGAGCGGCACCGAGAACGCGCCCTGGCCGCGCATCAGCACGAACAAGGTCGCGACCAGGCCCGCCAGGCCGGCCCGGCGTGCCGCTCGCCACCAGTCGCCGCGATACGCGATCCGGTTCGACCTCACGAAGCTGGCCAGCCAGAACAGGGGCGCGAGCGTCAGCGCAAGCGCGCCGCCGAGCAGTAGCGCACCGGCGAGTACCGCGGGCGGTCCTTCACTCGGATAGTGGTTGACGAACAGGAAGCCAAGCGCCGCCCACGCCGTTGCCGCGAACGCAAAGAGCGTCACGTTGGCCACTCGATCACCGGGGTTCACTGGCAGCCACGATACCTTCGCGGCAAGACGACTTAGGTGTGCTTCTGTCATGCCGCGCTGGATGAGCAGACC
>JACDCA010000186.1 GCA_013694635.1 Acidobacteriota bacterium
TGTCGGAGGCGCGCCGGATCCAGCTTTCGCTGACGTCGAAGACACCGCCTGTCAGTCTTACGCTCGGCGACGGCCATTCGGAGTCCGACGTCCGGTTCCTCATCAACCGCAGCGCCGAGCAGGCGGACGCCGTCCGCGCGCTCGCGGCAGCGTTCACAGATGCGGCCGTCCGGGCGGTCAGCCAGTGGCGGTACGAGCCGCCGGCCGCGGGCCCGATTTCGTTCCCCATCACCGTCGGCTTCTCAGAGAGTGGCGCCACGTCTGACCACGGCGCCACGGCGAGAGGAATCTCGACCGAGCCAGGACCTGTATGGGCCGACGGCGCGATCCGCGTGGGCGGCCGAATCAAGACGCCGACCAAGCTGCGTGATGTTCGGCCGATGTACCCACCCGTCGCGCAGGCCGCGAGAATCAGCGGCATGGTCATCCTCGAGTTGCGGATCAATCAGGACGGTTTCGTATCGGATGCCCGCGTGCTTCGTTCGATCCCGCTGCTGGACGATCGGCATGGACGGGAAGGTCAGCAACGCGCGAGTCGTCCGAGGTGTTCCGATGCTGAACGATGCGGCTATCCACGCCGTGCTGCAGTGGGAATTTGAGCCGCCGGCGCAGCCCGTTGTCACCAACATCGAGATGACCTTCTCAACAACGCGCCGGGGCGGGCGCGATTAGCGCTCGAATTCCGCAACGACCGGCGCGTGGTCGCTTGTCCCGACCTCGCGCTGGACGATGCAGCCCTTCACCCGCGCAAAGAGCGGCTCGGACGCGAGGACATAATCCAGCCGCCACCCGATGTTCCGCTGCCGCATGTTTCTCCACGGCGCCCACCACGTGAACATCTGATCGTTGTGCGGCTCGAGAGCCCGGCCGACATCGACCAGGCCGTACCCGATGATGCGCTCGAGCTGCTCGCGTTCGGACGGCAGCTGCCCGATGATCGTCGGTTTTCTTTCCTTCGGATGGACGTCCATATCCGTACGCGCGATATTCAGGTCGCCGCACACGACGAGCGGCGTGCCGCGGTGATCGGCCACGAATTGCTCGAGCGCCGCCAGAAAGCGCATTTTTGCGGCGAAGTCCTTGCCGCCGTTCGGCACGTAGACAGAGGCAACCGTCACGGAGGGCAGCGTGACCGTGACGATGCGGTTCTCGTAATCGAATGCCGGATGGTCGAAGGCCGGACGCTCCGGCGACAGGGCCTTACTGACGTGCAGCCCCACCCCCGAATATCCCTTCGACCCGTGCCAGTAGCACCAGTAGCCTTCCATCTCGCAGAGCGCCGCCGGCACTTGGTCTTGTGACGCTTTGATTTCCTGCAGGCAGATGAAATCCGGCCGTTCGGCCGCGGTCCATTCTTCCAGCTGGGCTTGCCGTGCACGAATTCCGTTCACATTCCAGGTCGCGATTTTCAGCAGATGGATCCTTCCGGCATTGCTTTTGCCAGTGGTTGTGGCAGGAGTTCTTGCCGTGAAAACACTTGTCAGAAGCTCGATTCTTGCCATCGTATTCTCGATGGCGCCGTCCTACGTATTTGCGCAGCGGACACCGTATGCCGACATGGCTGCTGTCGGCGGTGACGTCGGCGTCTTCATCCCCCGCGACGATTTCCTGTCCACCGGTCTGAATCTGGAAGGGTTCTACGAGTACTACATGACGTCGCGCACCAGTATCCGCCTGGGCGTGGGATGGATGAATCCGAAATTCGATCACGATGCCGAAGACGGGTTTCGCTACGTCCGGGTAGGGGGGGACATCGTGCGCAACTGGGAGGGAGGCACCATCCATCCCTTCGTCGGCGCCGGTCTCGGCGTGTATTTCATTCAGGAGAGGGACAACGGGCAGAACTTTGGAGACAGCCATACGAAACTTGGAGGCAACATCTTCGGCGGGCTCGAGTTCTTCACCTCCGACAGCGTCTCGGTCAAGGGTGAAGCCCGGTACCACCTCATCGACAACATCAACGGGTTGAACCCCGACGGGCTGGCGCTGACGATCGGGCTGAAAAAGTACTTCTGAGGCCGTCTGTCATCCCAGGACATCGCTCTAACCCTCGTCATCGCGGTCGCATCCATCGTCCTGGGTTCGGTCGTCGTACACCTCGCGTGGCAGGCGATGGGCGCGTGGCGGATCAGCCGCGCAGGCCCACGCCCGCTCGCGTCGATGCGGCATGTTCTATGGCGGGACCCGGCGATGATCGAAACGCTCGATATGAGCGCCGGCCCCGGTGGCACCGGCGCCGCTCCGGTGGCCCCCTTCCGATTTCTCGAGGAGCACGACGGCGGATCGCAGCCATGCGTGTCGGTTGAAGACGGGCGTGGACGAAGGTGGCGCGTGAAGTGGGGGGAGGAAGTCCGCTCTGAGAACTTTGCCGTTCGCCTTGCCTGGGCGTGCGGGTATTTCGCTGAAACGACGTATTTCGTTGGCGAGGGCACCATCGACGGCGCGAAGGATCTCACGCGTGCGCGCACCTGCATCGACGATCAGTGCCGCTTCGTGGAGGCACGGTTCGAGCTGGACGATCCCGCGGTGAAGAAGCTCTTCGAGGAACACGGCTGGGCGTGGAACGACAA
>JACDCA010000187.1 GCA_013694635.1 Acidobacteriota bacterium
ACCGCGATGATCGGCATGACCCTGATCACCCACCAGACCGGCCCCGAGGGGCGCGGCGTCGGGCGCGTGCTGGTCGAAGAGGGACTGCAGATGACGCGCGAGCTCTACCTCAGCATCGTGCTCGACCGCGCCGCCGGCAAGCCGGTGATGATGGCCAGCGCCGCCGGCGGCATGGACATCGAAGAGGTCGCCGAGAAAACGCCGGAGAAGATCGTCCGCGTCTACATCGAGCCGGGCGTCGGCATCGTGCCGTTCGAAGCGCGGCAGCTCGGCTTCGGCATCGGCCTCGATGGGCCGCAGGTGAACAAGTTCGTCAAGGTGGTGTCGGCGCTCTACGACGCCTACCTGTCGACCGATTGCTCGCTGCTCGAAATCAATCCGCTGGTCGTCACCGCGGCGGGCGACCTGCTCGCGCTCGACGCCAAGATGACGTTCGACGACAACGCCCTGTACCGGCACGCGGACATCAAGGAGCTGCGCGACCTCGGGGAAGAAGATCCGCTCGAGATCGAAGCGTCCCGGTTCAATCTGAACTACATCCACCTCGACGGCAACATCGGCTGCATGGTGAACGGCGCCGGCCTCGCGATGGCGACGATGGACATCATCAAGCTGGCGGGCGGCGAGCCGGCAAACTTCCTGGACGTGGGCGGCGGCGCCAATGCCGAGCAGATCAAGAATGCCTTCCGGATCCTGATGTCTGACCACAGTGTCAAAGCCGTGCTCATCAACATCTTCGGCGGCATCCTGCGGTGCGACGTTCTCGCGGAAGGAGTAATCGCGGCGGTGCGGGACCTCGGCGTCCGAGTGCCGATCGTCATCCGCATGGAAGGGACGAACGTCGAGCAGGGCAAGCAGATGCTTCGCGACAGCGGGCTGAACTTCACGACGGCGGACACGATGAGCGAGGCGGCTGAGAGAGTAGTTTCGCTGGGCAAGTGAACTAAGACCACAAAGGAAGGCTCTTTTTCTTGGCTGTACTCATCGACAAGAGCACCCGCCTGATCGTTCAGGGGATTACTGGCCGCGAAGGGTCGTTCCACGCCAAGCAGGCGCAGGCGTACGGGACCCAGGTGGTCGGCGGCGTCACCCCAGGAAAGGGAGGCACCACCCACGAGGGGTGGCCGGTTTTCAACACGGTGGCGGACGCTGTCCGGGAGACCGGAGCCAATGCCACGGTCATCTTCGTGCCGCCCCCCTTCGCTGCGGACGCAATCCTGGAGGCGGTTGACGCGCGACTCCCGCTTGCCGTCTGCATCACCGAAGGCATCCCCGTTCTGGACATGATGAGGGCACTCGCCGTTGTCCGGCAGTCCTCAACCCGGCTGATCGGGCCCAACTGCCCGGGCCTGATCACCGCCGGCCAGGCAAAGGCAGGCATCATCCCAGGGCACATCTGCAAGGAAGGGCGCGTCGGCATCGTGTCCAAGAGCGGCACGCTCACCTACGAGGCGATCCACCAGCTGACCCGGCTGGGCCTCGGGCAGACGACCTGCATCGGGATCGGCGGAGATCCCCTGATCGGCACCTCCTTCATCGATGCGCTGGCGCTGTTCAGCGATGACGCGCAGACCGAAGCCGTCGTGATGATCGGGGAGATCGGCGGATCGGCGGAGCAGGAAGCCGCCGAATGGATCCGCGGCAATTTCAAGAAGCCGGTGGTCGGGTTCATCGCCGGCCAGACGGCGCCACCCGGCCGCCGCATGGGGCATGCCGGGGCGATCATCTCTGGCGGCAGCGGCACGGCGGCCGAAAAGATGGACGCGCTGACCGCTGCGGGCGTGCAAGTCGTCCGGAGCCCCGCCGACATCGGCTCTGCGGTGCAGGGCGCGCTATAATTTCCCATATATAACGGTCTTCGGCCTCCTCTTGCTCACAAAAGGACTGTGAATGGCCCCGACTGACGCCGCGGCTGCGGAGACGCCCGCAGCCTCGACGCGCCGTATCGTCAACGATTTCAGCATCCAGGTTGCCACCGTCAACGGTTCCGGCAGCCAGACCGCGAACCTCGTTCTTCTGCGCTCCATCTTCCAGATGGGGATTCCGGTGTCTGGCAAGAACCTGTTCCCGTCGAACATCGCCGGCCTGCCGACCTGGTACACGATCCGCGCGAACGCCAGCGGCTACGTCTCGCGGAAGAAAGAGATCGACTTCCTCGTCGCGATGAACCCGGAGACAGCGAAACAGGACGTGATGTCCCTTCAGCCGGGTTCAGCGGTCCTGTACGACGAACCGCTGAAGCTCAACGCGCTGCGAGACGACCTGATTTTCTATCCCGTGCCCTTCGACAAGATCGTTGCGGAGGTCTGCAAGGACGCCAAGCTGCGCCGCCTCGTCAAGAACACGATTTACGACGGCGTGCTGGCGAAGCTCCTCGACGTCGAGCTCGGGGAGATGGAGGAAGCACTCCGACGCCAGCTCGGGAAGAAGCTGAAGGCGGTCGAACTGAACGTCGGCGCGCTGAAGGCCGGATTCGATTTCGCGGAGAAGAACCTCGTCAAGCAGGATCCCTACTCCGTCGAGCGGATGGACAAGACGGCCGGCAAGATCCTCATCGAAGGGAACGCCGCCGCGGCGCTGGGCTGCATGATGGCCGGCGTTACCGTTGTCGCCTGGTATCCGATTACCCCGTCATCCTCGCTCCCTGAAACGCTCATCGGGTACATGAAGAAGTACCGGATGGACAAGGCGTCCGGCAAGGCGACCTTTGCCATCGTTCAGGCCGAAGACGAGATCGCGGCGATCGGGATGGTGATCGGCGCAGGTTGGGCGGGCGCCCGATCGATGACGTCGACATCAGGCCCCGGGATTTCGCTGATGGCCGAGTTCGCCGGGCTCGCGTACTACGCTGAGCTGCCAGGCGTGATCTTCGACATCCAGCGGGTGGGTCCGTCCACCGGCTTGCCAACACGCACCGCGCAGGGGGACATCCTTTCGGTCGCGACGTTGTCGCATGGCGACACGAAGCACATCATGCTGCTTCCCGCGACGGTCGAGGAGTGCTACACGATGGCCATGGACGCGTTCGACCTGAGCGAGCGCTTTCAGACGCTCGTGTTCGTCATGAGCGACCTGGACCTCGGCATGAACACGTGGATGTCGGCCACGTTCCAGTATCCGGACAAGCCACTCGACCGCGGCAAGCTGCTCGACCAGGCCACGCTGACCCGGATCAACAACGACTGGGGGCGATACGTGGACGTCGACGGCGACGGGATTACGTATCGCACGATCCCTGGAGACGGGATGCCGGCCGCCTTCACGCGCGGATCCGGGCACAACGCGCGCGGCCAGTACAGCGAACGTCCGGATGACTACGTGAACAACCTGGACCGGCTCGCGCGCAAGTTCGAAACGGCTCGCACGTTCGTCCCGGCGCCGGTTGTCGACGATGCGCCCGGGTCGCGCATTGGCGTCATCGCGTATGGCACGAGCCATTTTGCCGTCGAGGAGAGCCGCGACCAGTTGCAGACCGAGGCGGGGCTGCCCACGGCGTACCTCCGGCTGCGCGCATATCCGTTCGGAGAAGAAGTCGCGGCCTTCGTCAAGCGGTTCGAGCGGGTTTACGTTGTCGAGCAGAACCGCGACGCGCAGATGCTGACGCTGCTCCGCCTCGATCTCGACCCGGCCCTGAGTGCAAGGCTGCGCAGCGTCCGTCATTACAACGGGTTGCCTATCGACGCGCGTTCAATAACCGACGAAGTCCTCGCGCAGGAGGGCGCAGCGATCGCCGTCACGTAGACAGCCGTAGTCCAGCGACCCGACACTCGTAGGCCAGCCTTTTAGGGCTGCAAAGACAACAACATGACCACAACATCAACACCGGAACCGGGCAAGAAGGTCAATCGCATCGGTCTCGAGATGCAGCCCTATCGCGGCGGCAAGACGACGCTCTGCGCTGGCTGCGGCCACAACGCCATCTCCGAGCGCATCATCGAGGCGTTCTTCGAGATGGGCGTCAACCCGAAGGACGTCATCAAGCTGTCGGGCATCGGATGCTCGAGCAAGAGCCCGGCGTACTTCCTGGGGGGATCGCACGGCCTCAATTCCGTGCACGGACGGATGCCGTCGGTGGCGACCGGGGCGCTCCTCGCCAACCGGAAGCTCCTGGCAATCGGCGTCAGCGGCGACGGCGATACGGGCGCCATCGGCATCGGCCAGTTCGTCCACCTGATGCGCCGCAATCTGCCGCTGATCTACATCATCGAAGACAACGGGTGCTACGGACTCACCAAAGGACAGTTTTCCCCTACGGCGGACCTCGGCTCGGTCCTGAAAAACGGCGTGGTCAACGACCTGCCGCCGATCGACACCTGCAGTCTCGCGATCGAGCTGGGAGCCTCGTTCGTCGCGCGCTCGTTCTCGGGTGACAAGAAGCAGCTCCTCTCGATCCTGAAGGCCTCGATGAGCCACCGCGGCACCTGCATGATCGACGTCATTTCCCCGTGCGTCACGTTCAACGACCACGAAGGGTCTACCAAGAGCTATGCCTACGTGAAGGACCACGAAGAGCCGGTGGGGGACATCAACTTCGTCCCGTTCTTCGAGGACATCTCCGTGGAGTACGAGCCCGGCACCACGACCGAAGTGAAGATGCACGACGGGTCGCGGCTGTTTCTGAAGAAGCTGGCGGAGGATTACGATCCGACCGACAAGGGAGCGGCTCTCAGGCTCCTGCGGGAAACGACGCACCGCAATGAATACGCCACCGGCATCTTCTATATCGAGCCGACCAAATACGACTTCACCACGCTCCTGAACCTCGTCGATGAACCGTTGTCGACACTGCCGCTCGAACGGATCCGCCCCGGGCGGGAGGTCCTCGACGCGGTGATGGACTCCCTCCGGTAAACCTCATGACGCTCAGCCGTGTGGTTCTGGCGCTCATCCTTCTGGCCGCGGTGCAACACGGTGCAACACCAGTGTTCGCGCAGGGCAAGCGTCCACTCAAGGCCGACGATATCTACAACCTTCGCGAGGTGCGCGATCCGCAGCGATCACCGGACGGGAAGTGGGTCGCGTATACCGTGACGACGTCGGTCAAGGAGACGGACAAGAACAACACGGACGTCTGGATGGTGAGCTGGGACGGCACCCGGGACCTTCAGCTCACGTCGACCCCTGAGGGCGAGTCTTCACCGCGATGGAGCCCGGACGGCAAGTACCTCTCGTTCGTGTCGTCGCGGCAGGGCGCCAAGGGTGGGCAGGTCTGGCTGATGAACCGCGCAGGGGGAGAAGCGATCAAGCTGACCGACATCAAAGCGGGTGTCTCCGACTACGCGTGGTCTCCCGACAGCAAGCGGCTGGTCCTGGTCGTCGAGGATCCCGATCCGTCCGAGAAGGACGCCGACGAGGTGAAGGACGAGAAGAAAACACCGAAGCCGATCGTCATCGACCGGTATCAATTCAAGGCGGACATCAGCGGCTTTCTTCGCGGCGAGCGTTCGCATTTGCATCTCTTCGACATCGAGTCAAAGAAAACCGAGCCGTTGACGACCGGCAAGTTCGACGAGGAGTCACCAGCGTGGTCGCCTGACGGCATGCAGATCGCCTTCCTCCAGAAACACGGCGAGGGGGATGTCGACAAGATGCCCAATCGCGACGTGTTCGTCGTGGACGCGAAGACCGGCGCGCAGCCACGGCGGCTGACCACGACCACCGCGGAAGAGAACGGCCGCCTGGCGTGGAGCCCCGACGGGAAAAGCATCGCCTACCTGCTCGGCGACGAGGTGAAGTTTTCCGCCTACGATCAGTCGAAGCTGGCGATCGTGCCAGCGGCCGGCGGGCAGCCTCGGATCCTGACCGAGTCGATCGACCGTCCGGTGAACTCCATCAACTGGTCCCGCGACGGCTCAACGCTCTACTTCGTCGTCTTTGACGACCGTGCACAGCACATCGCCAAGGTGCCGGCGTCGGGTGGCCGCGTCGAGAAGATCGTCGAAGGCCGCCGGGTCGTGTCCCACCCAGGCCTGGAAACGGACGGCAACCTCACGGTCCTGGCATCCACGGCGACCGAGATGCCCGAGGTGCACGCGCTCGAGGGGGGCAAGCTGCGCCGCCTGACGAAGCAGAACGACGGTTGGCTGAAGGACGTTCAGGTCGGGCTCACCGAGGATTTCACCTCCACGAGCAAGGACGGCACGGTCGTCAACAGCATCCTCGTGAAGCCCGCCGGCTTCGATGCGTCACGCAAATACCCGGTGCTTCTCAGGATTCACGGAGGGCCGAACGGGCAGGACGCGCATTCGTTCAGCTTCGAGCGTGAGCTGTTTGCCGCCAACGGCTATGTCGTCATTGCTGTCAATTACCGCGGCAGCAACGGCCGCGGCAATGCGTTCCAGAAGGCGATTTACGCCGACTGGGGCAACAAGGAGGTCGTCGACCTGCTCGGCGCCATGGACGCGCTCCAGAAGATGCCGTGGGTGGACGCGAACAGGCTGGGCATCGGCGGCTGGAGTTATGGCGGGATCCTCACCGACTACACGATCGCGACCGATCAGCGGTTCAAGGCGGCAATCAGCGGCGCCGGCAGCGCGAACCAGATCTCGATGTACGGCAGCGACATGTACATCACGCAGTACGAGCAGGAGATCGGTCCGCCCTGGAAGAACCAGGCCCTATGGATCAAGATTTCGTACCCGTTCTTTCACGCGGATCGCATCAAGACCCCGACGCTGTTCGTGGCGGGAGAAAAGGACTTCAACGTCCCGCTGGCAGGCAGCGAGCAGATGTATCAGGCGCTGAGGAGCCTCGGGGTCGACACGCAGCTCGTGATCTATCCGAATCAGTACCACGGCATCACGATCCCGAGCTACAAGGTCGACCGGCTCAATCGCTACCTGGCCTGGTATGACAAGTTTCTGAAGCCGGGAACGACGTCCACGACAGCAACGCGGTAGGGGCGTTACCCACCTTCGGCTTCGTCCTGATTGGCGCCGATGCGGTCTTCGGCGGTTCCGACAGGATCGTTCGGCTTACCCTGATCGTCCACTCCGGGACCATTCGGATTGCCCTGGTTCGGGCTGTCCGTCGGGCGATCTCCCTCGACCGCGCCGATGTGTTCGTCCTCGTCCACTGAGCCCGGTTTCTTTTCTGCCATAATTGAATGCTCATGCAACGTACATTCGCGATCATCAAGCCGGACGCCGTGAAGGCGGGTCATGCCGGCAGCATCATTCAGCGCCTCGAGCGGGAAGGATTCACCATTCGTGCCATGCGGATGGTATCGCTT
>JACDCA010000637.1 GCA_013694635.1 Acidobacteriota bacterium
AGCTCGACGATGACCCGTGCGGCCAGATCCATGTCCTGCGCCGAGACCCACTCCAGCCGTGAATGGAAGTTGTGCTCGCCGGCAAAAAGATTCGGCGTCGGAAGACCCATGAACGACAGGCGGGAGCCGTCGGTGCCACCGCGGATCGGACGTTCGACCGGTTCGATGCCGACACGGCGCATGGCATCTCGCGCATGCTGTACCACTACGGGGTGTTGGTCGAGCACCTCGCGCATGTTGCGATATTGCTCGCGGACCACGATCTCGAGCCGGCATCCCGGGTGCCGTCGTACAGCCTTGTAAGCAAGCGCGTCGATCAGCGTGCGCTGTGCCGCGAGATGCGCGGTCACGAAGTCCCGTAGCAACACCTTCACGACCGTCCGATCGACACTCGCCTCGACGTCGTATGGATGGACGAACCCTTCGTGCCCGGCTGCCGTCTCCGGCGAAAGCTCCTCGCGCGGTAATGAAGCGACGAAATCCGCAGCCGCGCGTATGGCATTGACCATGCGGTCTTTTGCGTATCCCGGGTGGGTGTTGAAGCCGTTGAAGGTGACGGTCATGAGGTCCGCGGAAAAACTCTCGTACTCCAGCTCGCCGCGGCTGCCCCCGTCGAGTGTGTAGGCGGCCACGCAGCCAAATCGCTGCACATCGAACCGGTCGGCGCCTCGCCCGATTTCTTCGTCAGGTGTAAAGCAGACGCGAACAGGGCCGTGCGGTATCGCGGGGTCCGCAAGGAGGAGCTCTATCGCCGCCATGATCGCGGCGACGCCGGCCTTGTCGTCCGCCCCGAGCAGCGTCGTCCCGGACGCGGTGACGATGTCGTCGCCCGTGCGCGCGACCAGGTCCGGGTTGTCGATCGACCGAATGACGGCGGAGGGATCGTCGGGCAGCACAATGTCCCGGCCGTCGTAATTCCGATGGACGATCGGGCGGACCCCGGCGCCGCTCATTTCAGGCGAGGTGTCGAGATGGGCGATGAAGCCGATAGCGGGCCGATCCTCTCGTCCAGGCGTCGCCGGAATGGCGGCCGTGACGTACCCGTGGTCGTCGAGCGCGGCGTCCGCAACTCCCAGCGCCGACAGCTCGGTGACGAGCAGCCGTCCGAGCTCGAGTTGCCCGGTGGTACTCGGGCACGTCGTGGACGAGTCGTCCGATTGCGTGTCGATGACGACGTATCGGACAAACCGCTCCAGGGCCGAGGTGGTCATGCCGGATCCGCCTTCTCAAATGGCACTGCCGCTGCGGCAAAGACATGCGAATCGATCGAATGCAGCATGACCATGTCGGTGACGCGGATCGCCTCGCAAAGCTCACTGGAGGTCAGCGCTCCGGGCCCTAGCCTGGCCGCAGGTGCGACGCTGCGCAGGACGTCGTAACACGCGCGAAGCCAGGCGACGACAGACCGGATCCCGTGGCCCTGGTAGGCGACCCAGTTCCCGAAGGCCCGTGCGGCGAGGTAGTTGGCAACCGGGCGCTGAAGGTCGACTCGATCGTCCGGCACCGCCTGGTCCCAGGTGCCGGCCAGGCGGCGCGGCCCATCCAGCGGTACATCGCCGCGATACATCGCGCGGATCATATCGAGCTCCGGCGAATCCCCGCGGCGCGTCAAGGGCTCCCGCGGGGCAGCAAAGGCGCCGCGAACAGTTGCGGCCAGAGCCCCGCGCGCCGGAGTCCAACGGCGTATCTCCTCGGTCACGGCGGCGACGGTGTCAAGCGCGCGGCCGGCGTGCACCGACTCGCTGAACGTGTCGATCACCGACCGCTCCCACGCGGCATAGCCCTCGATGTCGGCGAGCATGCCCGGACGCAGCAGGGGCGGCAGCGCGTCCCGTGCGTCGAGCCCTTCGATCGGTTCGCCGGCGGCCAGTGAACAGCCCGGAGCGACCTCCCGAAGGCTCGCAGCAGGCGCAAACAGCAGTGCCGCGGCGGTGGGGCAGTAGTGGCTGAGTGATATCAGGGTCCCGCGCGCGTCGCGGAGAATCACGCGCGGAAAATGCCTGCACGAGACCGGCAGCGCCATCTCGCCGCCGTCCGCCTGAATCTCGCATCGATTGCCGGCGCGGAAGACACAGGCGCCGGCGGAATGCGCGATACGCGACTGGGTCTCTCCGCTCTCAGCGCGTGCGAACACAAAAGGATCCTCTTTTCCCGGCCTGCGCATGCGGCCGCGCACGAATTCGATCACGTGCCGTTCGGCCGGGACTTCCCACGCGCCGCAACACTCACCGCGGTGAGCGCAGGCATATGACGCGTGCAACGCGAGGCACCAGCTCTGCACAATGCGTTCAGTATAGAAGCCGTCTTGCACACTTGGTCGCGCGATTACACTTCCGAAACGGGTTCGGTGCAGCATGCGCCGTATATCGGGCCCTTTACACGAATCCGCCGGGCAGAAGACTTGCTGCCACATATGCCTTGTCATGCCCGATCGCGACCAGTTTGGCCCACGACTCCGCCGCGAACGTGAGCGACGCCGCATTTCCCTCGACGAGGTTGCCCAGGCGACGAAGGT
>JACDCA010000650.1 GCA_013694635.1 Acidobacteriota bacterium
CCCCGACGGGGGCTCGTGACAGCTTCCCTGACGGCGTTGAGCTGAATCTTCACCCACTGATTTAGGTACCAGCTGCCGCCAATCGTCGTCACGTGATCGCTGGCGGTTTCGAGGACATCCGCGCGCACGCTGAACGACGCGATGCCGTCGGTTCCAAGACTCCCGAATGTCAGCCGTTCGAAGCGGACCGCTGTTTCAAATGCGCCGAGGCCGCCGCGCATGAACGGCCGGCGCGGTTTATTCAGGCCGGCGGTTTTCTTTTCGCCGGTAATGGCCCACGTGCCGCTCACGTACCATCCCGTTGCGAGCAGCGGTCACAGATCGGTGTCCTCGACGCTCTGGCCGCGACGCTCAGTGGTCACGCGGATGTACTCGGACTTGAAGGAAAAGGGTCCAGGCCTCCAGCGGAGCTCGAACCCTGTCCGCTGCCGGCGCCCCTGCACCCAGAGAGCGGGATCGAAAAAGGTCTCTTCGAAGGTCGTCAGGCCGCGCAGGCTGTGAAGCCCGATGCCGACATCGCTCGACGTGAACGCCAATCCGGCCTGGAGATCTGCCGCGATCGACTTCGACTTGCGGAAGGGCTGCGCGACCACACGCGCCGCAAGCGTGCGGCCACCCGAGACGCGTTCCGGATTCCGCGTGCGAGCATTGCGGCCGTCCTGATCGAAGATACCCAGCTCGTAACGCACGCTGCGATCGAGCAGCCGCCCGTGAACCATGACTCCGCGATCGCGGCCTGGTGCCAACACGCGCGCGGCCAGCGACCGATAGACGAAATCCAGGTTGGTTGGACTCGTGTTCTCGTCCATGCTGAACGGCAGCTTGAACTGTCCTCCTTGAACCTGCACGTAGCCGAACTGTTGATAGTTTGCGTAGACGTCGCGCCACCTGTTCTCGCCTTCGATCTCGGCATCGACCTCGAACGCCACTACGTTCCGAATCTCACCTTCAATAGCAATTCGCCGGCGCGCGAAGTCGGAATCCGCCGACTCCGTGTCGCCAGCCGTCGAATCGAAATGTCGTACATCGAACTGGACGCGTGCGCGGAAATCGATGTGCGTGCCTTTGCCGAGTAGGAGCGACGGGTAACCCTTCCAGCGAAAGCCGGCATCGTCATCCCGCTTCTTCTTTGGTTTGTCCGAGGGGCTTTGCCCCTCGGACTCGCCTACACGCGCCCTCGCTCGAGGTCTTAGCGGATCGGGCTGTTCGCGCGAGGTCTCCGGATTGCGCTCCGTCTGTGCGACCGCGCACGGCGGAAGCATGAGGCCGGCCAACAGGATCCAGGCACCACTTAACCGTGTAGCCATAGGATTCTCATTCTTCGAGGGCGATGCCCGCGGCACGCACATCACGCACGACGGCTCGCGCGATCGTTGAGTGCAGCGCGAGCACGTCACGCTCTGCGGAGTCATACTGCCGGACCCAGACGTGAAGGTCGGTCGCCGCGTCGATCATTTGCACGGTGATTCGTCTGCGGCCACCGGACGTCACCACCGAGCTTTCGAGGACGAAATCGACGCCGAGCTGACGGGCGATCGACGGCAGCAGCCCCGCTTTGTCGCGGAAGTGCATCGACGACGTGCGAGAGGTGACGTGGACGCCCGGGATCTGTGCGAGTTCCGCGATCAGTCTTTCGGTCAGGCCGTCGCTGAATGCGTCATGCTGCCGGTCGCCATAGTTGGCCACGGGCAACACCGCCAGCACTTTCATGCCGCCGGGCCGCAGGATGCCGGCGGCGGGAGCGGCTTCGGCGGATGTGACGCGGGTGGCATCCGCCGGCGGCTGAGCTGGAAAGTAGCCGCGAACGAGCTGCAGACCGAGCACGACGGTCGCAACAGCTCCGCACATCTGGGCCAGAATGCGTCCAATAAAGGAGATCCACGCCGAGCGGACCTTGGACTTCTTCTTCTTTTTGTCCGGGCTCGCCTGATCGGCAGCGGTTTCAGCAACCAGCAGCCCGGGCGCCGACGTCGAAGCGAAAGCGGTTTCTGACATGGCCAGACTTCCCATCCCTCACCGGTATAAGCGGGATCTCGGCGCGTTCGGTGCAATGTCGCCGGGCGAAGACGTTTCGAGGGGAGCCCAACGCCACGTGCTCACCTGATGTCCTCACCTGTTGTAAACGCTGTTTCTCACGGGACCGGACAGCAATGAGCCCCTCCAACGGAACCGACTTTCAGAAACCTGGCCGTTAGCAGGGACGCGAGAACGGCGGGCAAACTTGCTCAGAGGGCCAGCCACGGCTGTGAGTCGAAGGGGGACCGGGGAATCAGTCGAAGCGAAACTTGATCCCGACCTGCATGACGCGGGGCGTG
>JACDCA010000678.1 GCA_013694635.1 Acidobacteriota bacterium
TACGCCATTTGTCCCCTTTGCCGTGGAGGCGCACATGCGGCGGCGATGTCAGGGAGACGTGATCGAGGCGGAGATCCGCGATTTCCTGCACCCGTGCCCCGGTGTTATAGAGCATCAGCAACAGCGCGTGGTCCCGACGCGCTTGCCGACCTTCCCGCGGCAGCCCGGCGAAGAGGGTCGCGATCTCCTCCCGGTCCAGGAATCGCGTCTCCGGCAGCGGCGTCCGCTTCGTCGGAATCGCCGCCACGCGCTCACAGACGTGTAGCATCTCGGGCAGGCGTCGGCCCACATACTCGAAGAACGTCCGCAGGCCCGCCAGCCGCTGATTCCGCGTCGCCACGTGATTGTGCCGCGTCGTCTCCAGATGCTGCAGGAAGCCGAGCACCCGTTGGAAGGTCAGGTCCTCGATCTGCAGCTGACTGATGGGCCGCCGGGCGTCGGCCGACACGAACGACAGGAACAGGCGCACCGCATCGCGGTAGCTGCGAATCGAGGTCGGTCGGAGCCCCTTTTGTCCGGCCAGATAGTCAACGAAGAAGGCATAGACGAGCGTGCCGAGGGTGACGGTCGTCATGGCCGCACCTCCCCGATCATCGGGACAGCCAGCGCCTCGAACCGACGATTGGCTTCCGCGAACAAGTCGCTCGTGATCGTGAGATAGACCGCTGTCGTGTCGGGACTCACGTGACCGAGAAACGTCGACAGGTGATGCAGGCGCGCCGCCGGATCCAGCCCTGTCCGGTACCAGCGGAGGAGCGTCCCGACCGCGAACGAATGGCGGAGATCGTGGACGCGTGGGTGTGTCGTCCCCGGTGGGATGACCACGCCCAGTTTGGGCACAATGTCATCGCGGAACGTGTTACGAATCGAATTGGTATGCACCGGCTGGCTCCCGCTCCACGTGAAGAGCGGTGCGCCTGGGTCCGTGCCACGGTCGCGCGGCCGGCCCGCGAGATACGCGCGCAGCACGGCGCCCAATCGCGGCCCGAAGGGCACCTGGCGGCTCTTCCCAAACTTGCTGTCGCGAATGAGCAGGACGTCACGATCGAAGTCGAGATCGCCGAGCTGGAGCCGCGAGACCTCGCCGACGCGTAAGCCGAGGCCATAGAGCACGGCGAAGATCGCGTGATACGTGGGTCCGCGGTACCGACTCCGGTGGTTATCGGGAAGCTGGCGGGCCACCTCGAGGAGTCGGCGCGCGTCTGGACCGGTGCCGTGGTGATCACCTGCTGGCTGACCAGCCAGTCGAAGAGTCGCCGCACAACACCCAAGAGATGGTTATAGCCTTTCGGCGCGCGTCGTGGTCGGGACACGAGAAACTGGTCGATCAGATCGGCCGTGATCCCGTCGAGGGTCGTCAGGCCGCGATCGACGAGGAACCGATCGAGCAGTCGGAGGGTGCGGTCTTCTGAGGCGAAGCGACAGCCCAACGCCCGCTTGATCGCGACAAACTGCTCGATGTTGCGGGCCAGCGGACTCCGAAACCCAGCCCATTTGGATCTCATAACGCCTCCTCGCCGTCGCCGAGCGCGAGCTGGCGCAGCAGATGCACCGCGACTTTGCCGTACACCTGTGTCGAGTCGGCGCTTCGGTGCCCGACGTAATCGCCAATGACCTTGAACGGCACGTCCGCTTCGACCAAGCGCTGGACGCACGCGTGCCGAAACGTGTGTGAGCCCGCACGCGGCGCTTCGACGCCGGCCGTATGCAAGTAGTGGCTGGCGCGGCTCGCAATCGCATGAGCCGGGAGCGGCGTGAACGGCGCCAGGGCTCTGACGAAGATGTGTCGATCGGCCACCGACGGCCGTCCAGACTTGAGGTAGTCCACGAGGGCGTCACCGGCGGCGGTCGCCAGCGGGTAAATCGTCGAGTGCCCATTCTTTCGAGCGGTGACGTGCAGCTGCGCGCGCGCCCAGTCGACGTCATCGAGGCGGAGTGCGGCGACCTCTCGCGCGCGGAGCCCGTACGTGGCCAGTAACAGAAGGATCGCGTAGTCGCGTCGGCCTACGGGCGTCCGGCGATCCACTGCGGCAAGCACGCGCTCGACCTCGCTCCACATGATGGCGCGTGGCAGCTTGGCCTGCCGATACCCACGTCGGCGTGGAACCGCGCGACTGAGATCCGCGGCCATCAGCTGCTGTCGATGGAGGTAGCGCAGGAAGACACGCAGCGTCCCGCCGCGTCCCTGCATGCTGTCGGGTCCGAGAGGTCTGCCGCGGAGACCCGGCTCGGTCAGAAACGCCGTGAGCAGCGCTGGT
>JACDCA010000689.1 GCA_013694635.1 Acidobacteriota bacterium
TGATCTGAATGATCTGTTCGACGCCGCGCGCGCCGAGCTTGATGGGCACGCCGACGAACAGATCATTGATCCCGTATTCCCCTTGCAGGAACACGGAACACGGCACGATCTTCTTCTTGTCCTTGAGGATGATCTCGACCATCTCGGCCGCCGCGGATCCGGGGGCGTACCAGGCGCTGGTCCCGACGAGTTTTGTAATCTCCGCTCCCCCGCTTGCCGTCCGCTCGGCGATGGCCGCGATCTTTTCGGCTGTCATGCCTGGATAGTCGGGGAGTGGAATCCCTGCGATGGTCGAATACCTCGCGAGCGGCACCATCGTGTCGCCGTGGCCCCCGAGGACGAACGCGTGGATGCTCTCCACCGACACCCCGGTCTCCATGGCGATGAAGGCGCGCATCCGGGCGGAATCGAGGATCCCGGCCATCCCGATCACGCGCTCGCGCGGGAACCCGCTCAGGCGATATACCGCCTGGCACATCGCGTCGAGCGGATTGGCCACCGGTACGATGATCGTGTTCGGCGAGTACCTCACGATCTGCTCCGTGACCGACTGCATGATCTTGTAATTGACGTTCAGCAGATCGTCGCGGCTCATGCCGGGCTTCCTCGGCATGCCGGATGTGATGACGACGACATCAGAATCGGCCGTCTGCGCCCATCCCTCGTCGTTGGCCCCGTAGCCGACGACACGCGAGTCCGAGCCCTCGATCGGGCACGCCTCCAGCATGTCGAGCGCCACACCCGCCGCCTTCTGATCCGCGATGTCGATGATGACGACGTCGGCGAGCTCCTTGTCGGCCACCGCTCGCGCCACTGTCGCGCCGACATTTCCCGCACCGCCAACAACCGTTACCTTGCGATTCATCTCACCCTCTGAAAAGTGTCTACATGTTTGCGATGATTGCGTCGGCGAACTCGGACGTCTTGACCTCGGTCGCCCCTTCCATCTGGCGCGCGAGATCGTAGGTGACGGTTTTCTGACGGATCGAGCGGTCGATGCCGGCCTCGATCAGATCCGCCGCCTCGTTCCAGCCCATGTAGCGGAACATCATGACGCCCGACAGGATCACGGAGCTGGGATTGATGACGTCCTTGCCCGCGTACTTCGGCGCGGTCCCATGCGTGGCCTCGAAGAACCCGATCTCGTCGCCGATGTTGGCCCCGGGCGCCATTCCCAGGCCCCCGACCTGCGCCGCGCAGGCGTCCGACAGGTAATCGCCGTTGAGGTTGGGCGTGGCGAAGACGTCATAATCGGAGGTCCGCGTCAGAATCTGCTGGAAGACGCTGTCGGCGATGCGGTCGTTGATGAGGACCTGCCCTTCTTTCAGCTTTGCGCCCTTCCAGACTTCATCTTCGGTCACGATATGGTCGCGGAACTCGTCTCTCGCCACCTCGTAACCCCAGTCACGGAAGGCCCCTTCCGTGAACTTCATGATGTTCCCCTTGTGAACGAGGGTGACGGTCTTCCGCTGGTTGGCGATCGCGTATTGAATGGCCATCCGGACCAGCCGCTTCGATCCCGTTTCAGACATTGGCTTGATGCCGATGCCGGAATCCGGCCGGACCCGCTGCCCCATTTCACGCTCGAGGAACTCGATGATCTTCGCCGCCTGAGGTGTGCCGCTGGCCCACTCGATCCCGGCGTAAACGTCTTCCGTGTTCTCGCGGAAGATCACGACATTCATGCGCTCCGGGTGTGTGACCGGGGCTGGAGTTCCCTCGAAGTACCGGACGGGGCGCACGCAGGCAAAGAGGTCGAGCACCTGCCGCAGGGTCACGTTCAGCGACCGTATCCCTCCGCCGACCGGCGTGGTCAGTGGACCCTTGATCGCCACCTTATATGTACGGACGGCTTCGAGCGTGTCGTTCGGGAGCCACTGGTCGTGCTCGTCCTTTGCCTTCTGGCCGGCCGGCACCTCGAACCACACAATTTTTTTCGTGCCGCCGGACGCTTTCGCAACCGCGGCGTCGAAGACGCGAACGCTGGCACGCCAGATGTCAGGCCCGGTGCCGTCCCCCTCGATGAACGGAATAATCGGATCGTTCGGCACGACGAGCCGCCCGTCCGTCTTTGTGATCGCGGTACCCGTTGTCGGAGGTTTGAGAATGGAAAATGTCGGCATGCTGATTTAGGTCACCTCACCACGCGGGCGTTTCGCGATGTTCACAGATTTTGTGGAAAACCGTGTGGAAATCGGGCGCATCGAGCCCATCCAGCCGCGTCATTCCTCACGTTATAGCGAATTGCACTACCTTGGTGCGCTCGTGTTCGGGGCGCTCCGCCGCGGCAGGCGAACGCAACATTATACTGACTCACAGATGAACATCGTCGTTGCAGATCCCCTCCCCGCGTCCGCGATCGAACTTCTGCGCAGCGTCACTGGATGGAGCGTCGACGCGCGCGCGCAACGCCCGCTCGACGCGCTGAGAGCAGATCTTGCCGAAGCCGATGCGCTCATCGTGCGCAGCGCGACGACCGTCGATCGCGCGCTGATCGAGTCAGCGCCGAGACTTCGGGTGATAGCCCGCGCAGGCACCGGCGTGGACAACGTGGACGTGGAGGCGGCGACGGAACGCGGCATCCTCGTCATGAACGCGCCCGGCGCCAACAGCGTCAGCGTCGCCGAGCTTGCCATGACGCTGATGCTGGCGTTGTCGCGCGGAGTTGCGCCGGCTGACGCCGCCATGAAGCGCGGGGTCTGGGACAAGAAGAAGCTGGTCGGCGCGGAGCTCCGCGGCAAGACGCTCGGCGTCGTCGGACTCGGCAGGATCGGACAGGAGGTCGCTTCGCGGGCGCGAGCGTTCGCCATGACGATCGTGGCGCACGATCCCTTCATCTCCGAACAGGTCGCCGAGTCGATGGACATCACCCTGCTGTCCCTGGACGACCTTTGCGCACGGGCCGACTACATCACGCTGCACGTGCCGGCGACATCGGAGACGCGGCACCTGTTCGGACGTGAGCGGCTGGCGGCGTGCAAGGCTGGCGTCAGGATCGTGAACACGGCGCGAGGCGAGCTGATCGACGAAGAAGCGCTCGCGGACGCGATCGAATCCGGGTCCGTCGCTGGCGCGGGTCTTGACGTGTTCGAAAATGAGCCACCCGGAGACTCGCGTCTCGTGAAATTGCCGCAGGTCCTGGCGACGCCGCACATCGCGGCGTCAACTGTCGAGGCTCAGGAGCTGGTCGGGACGGAGACGGCCGCGGCCGTGCGGGATTATCTGCAGTCGGGAACGATCGCAAACGCGGTCAACTTCCCCTCCGTCCGCGGTGACGAGGCCGCGCAGCTCCGGCCGTTCATGACATTGGCCGAGCGCATGGGGACATTGCTGGCACAACTCGCATCCGGACGGACGCACGGGATAGGTGTGCGCTATTACGGACCTCTTCTCGGCGCTCACGGTCCCCTGCTTGCCAGCGCCGCCATCGCCGGTACGCTGAGACCGATCCTGTCGACCTCCGTGACATTCGTGAATGCCCGGGCGGTGGCCGAACAGCGAGGGATCGAGATCGTCGAGTCCCGGAGCTCGCGGCCCCGCGACTACGCCAACCTGCTCTCGCTCAAGCTCCAGACGACCGAGGGGGAGCGCTGGATCGAAGGGACGGTGTTCGAGACGGGTACGCCGCGGCTGGAACTGATCGACGGGATCGACGTCGAAGCTCCGCTCGAAGGCAACATGCTCGTCATCAGGAACGAGGATCAGCCCGGGGTGATCGGGGAGGTCGGCACCATCCTCGGCCGCCACGGGATCAACATCGCCGGGTTCTCACTCGGTCGCGGCCGCGGCGGTGCGATCGGCGTCGTCAACATGGATGCCGGACAACAGGACGAGCACGTCGAAGCGGCGGTCAAGGAACTGCGGGGGGTGGCGGCGATCCGCCAGGTGTGCCTGGTGAGGCTAGCGTAGAGCAAGGCGCCGGATGGCGCCGGTCGTCGCGTGCTTCAATTCGACCACGTCATGGCCGATGGCGGCGACGTCGTAGATCCCTAGGACGCGTTGTCCGACCGTAACGATGAGGAGATCGCCGGAGCCGCTCGAAAGCATCGCCGTCCGAACCACTCCCTCGGCGGCGTTCTTCTCCGCGATCCCGATCAGCTCCAGTGACGGCTCGGCGGGTTCGACAGGCCCCGGCAGCCCGGGCATGCTGGCGGCAACCTCGCGCGCCGGCCGTGGAACCGACTGGGCTCGCGGTGAAAAGCGGAATGGATTGCGTAGCGGTGCCTGGGGCGCGGGCGCCGTGTCGAGGCGCTTCCGCAGGCGTCCAGCCTGGGCCTGCACGTCCGCTGCGAGATGGTCCATCGGGTTGGGCACGACCGGGGCGGAGGCAGTGGTCGCATGGCGCGGGCGCGGGTCGCTCGCCGCCGACGCGAGCCACGCGCCGAGGACGGCTACGCCGAATGTCCATGCCGCCGCGCGCGACGCGTTCATGCCCAACATCCTACTCCTGAAGCCGCCGCGCGTCACGCGCGCAACCGGCGGCCACGATCGTCTGTGGTAAGATTCGCCGTGCCCATCGTTTCCAGCCCCGGGCCCTCTGTTAGTTCCGGTTCCTTCTCCGTCGTCGCCATCATCCCCGCGCGGTACGACTCCACCCGACTCCCTGGAAAAGCGCTCGCCGATATCGGTGGCCGCCCGATGATCGAGCATGTGTATCGCCGCGCCAGCGCGGCGCGATCCGTGGGTGTCGTGATCGTCGCCACCGATGACGAGCGGATCTGCGATGCGGTCGAGGCGTTCGGGGGCCGGGCGCAGATGACCTCGCGGGCGCATCAGAGCGGCACCGATCGGCTCGCGGAGATCGCCGCCTCGCTGACGTCGGATCTCGTCGTCAACGTGCAGGGGGATGAGCCGCTGATCGAGCCGTCCATGATCGACGACGCGATCGCGGCGTTTCGCGTGGATCCCTCGGTTCAGATGAGTACAGTCCGCCGCCGCATCGAGGACCCGGCGGACCTTCAGAACCCGAACGTCACGAAGGTCGTGATCGATCGCGACGGATATGCACTGTACTTTTCGCGCGCGCCAATTCCCTGGACGCGAGAAGGATGTCCCCCGGCGCCGGCGTGGCGGCATATCGGCCTCTACGTTTATCGACGCGAGACGCTCTTGCGGCTGACGGCGCTGCCGCCGACGGCCATGGAGCAGTCCGAAGCACTGGAACAGCTTCGGGCCCTGGAGCATGGGATCCGCATCAAAACGGTGGAGACCATCCACGACTGTATCGGCGTCGACACCCCGGCAGACCTCGAGCGGGTCAGACGGGTCGAGCTCTTAACTTCGAACTCCCAACTCCTAACTCCTAACGGAGATCCGGAGTTAGAGGCTAGAAGTTAGAGGGTAGACGTTAGGAGTTAGGAGTTAGAAGGATGCAGACCGAGTCCCAGAACCACGACACGCACCGCCCACGGCCGGTCAAATACATCTTCGTGACCGGTGGTGTCGTGTCCTCGCTCGGCAAGGGGCTGGCCGCCGCATCGATCGGAGCCCTGCTCGAAGGGCATGGTTACAAGGTTGCTCTCCAGAAGTTCGACCCCTACATCAACGTCGATCCCGGTACGATGAGTCCGTATCAGCACGGCGAGGTCTACGTGACCGACGACGGGGCTGAGACGGATCTCGATCTCGGACACTACGAGCGCTTCACCAACCAGGTCACGACGCGCAACAACAACTGGACGACCGGAAAGATCTATCTGTCGGTGATCCAGAAGGAGCGCCGCGGCGACTATCTCGGCCGCACGGTGCAGGTGATCCCGCACATCACCAACGAGATCAAGGACAGCATCCGCGCCGTCGCGAAGGACGTCGACATCGTCCTGGTCGAGATCGGTGGAACCGTCGGCGACATCGAAAGCCTGCCGTTCGTGGAGGCGATCCGCCAGATGCGGCAGGATGTCGGCCGCGAGAACACGCTCTATATCCACCTGACCCTCGTCCCGTTCATCGGCGCGGCCGGTGAGCTGAAGACGAAGCCGACGCAGCACAGCGTGCGCGATCTGCGCGCCATCGGGATCCAGCCCGACATTCTGATGTGCCGCACGGACCGTTTCCTCGATCAGGAGCTCAAGCGCAAGATCGCGTTGTTCTGCGACGTCGACGAGGAAGCGGTGATCACGGCGAAGGACGTCTCGAGCATCTACGAGGTGCCGCTGGTGCTTGCGGCCGAGGGGCTTGACCGGATCGTCCTGCAGCGGCTGAGCCTCCCCGCTACGGAGGCGCGGATGGAGGCGTGGGTCGACCTCGTCGACCGGATCAGGAATCCGAAAGACGACATCACCATTCATGTCGTCGGCAAGTACGTCGGGTACGAGGACTCGTACAAGAGCCTCAACGAGGCGCTGTATCACGGCGGCTTCGAGCACCGCCTGCGTGTGAACATTCGCTGGGTGGAGGCGGAGGCGCTCGAGCAGCCTGGCGGCGAGCAATTGCTCGAGGGCGCGGATGGCATCCTGGTGCCGGGCGGTTTCGGCGATCGCGGCACGCGCGGAATGATGCGCGCCGCTGAGATCGCCCGCGAGCGCGGCGTTCCTTATTTCGGCATCTGTTATGGCTTCCAGTGGGCGGCGGTCGAGTACGCCCGACACGTGTGCGGCCTGACGGAAGCGGACTCGACCGAGTGCGCGCCCGACACCCCACACAAGGTCATTTACAAGCTGCGCGACCTGCTCGGCGTCGACGACATGGGGGGCACGATGCGCCTCGGGTCGTATGAGTGCGTCTTGAAGCCCGGATCCCGCGCTCACGCGCTGTACGGCGCCGACCTGATTCATGAGCGCCACCGTCACCGCTACGAGTTCAATTGCCTCTACGAGCAGTCGTTGATCGGGAACGGGCTCGAGATCACCGGGCGTTCGCAGGACGGCAAGTTCGTGGAGATCCTGGAACTGCCGTCACACCCGTGGTACGTTGCCGTCCAGTTCCACCCGGAATTCAAGTCGAAGCCGCTCAAGGCGCACCCTCTCTTCGCCGGGTTCGTGGAGGCCAGCCACGAGCACAAGCTTTCGGCCCGGCGGCAGGCGACCGCGTCTGTGGCTGGATGAGCGCCGTCCGCGCGGTCGAATTCGCCGGCCTGTCGGTCGGGGGCGGCGCCCCCCTGCTGTTGATCGTTGGCCCCTGCGTGATCGAGAGTGAGTCCCACGCCGTCGAAACAGCGCTGCAGGTCCGCGAGATCGCGCAGCGGACCGGCGTCCAGTACATTTTCAAGGCTTCGTACGACAAGGCGAACCGGACGTCAGCCCGGTCGTTCCGGGGGCCTGGCCTCGCCGAAGGGCTACGGGTGCTCGGCAAGGTGAAGGAGAAGGCGCAGGTTCCGATCCTGACCGACATCCACGAGCCGTCGCACGCCGCCGCCGCGGCGGAGGTCGCGGATGTCCTGCAGATACCGGCGTTTCTCTCGCGTCAGACCGACCTGCTCCTCGCGGCGGCTCGAACCGGACGCGTCGTGAACATCAAGAAGGGACAGTTTCTCGCGCCGAACGATATGCGGCACGCCATCGAGAAGGTGACCGGCGCCGGCAACGCGAAGGTCATCGTCACCGAGCGCGGCTTTTCGTTTGGTTACAACAACCTCGTGGTCGACATGCGCGCCTTCCCGATGCTGCGCGCGCTGGGGTATCCCGTCGTGTACGACGTGACGCATAGTCTTCAGCTGCCGGGTGGCGGCGACGGAGTGACAGCGGGCCAGGCGGAATTTATCGAGCCGATGGCCTCCGCCGGAGTCGCGGCAGGCGTCGACGGCGTGTTCATGGAAGTGCATCAGACCCCGGCGGCGGCAAAGAGCGACGCGCAGAACGCGCTGCAGCTCGACAAGCTGGAGCCGCTCCTCCACCGTCTCGTCAGGATCCACGACATCGCGCGGGGCGCGGCCGTATGAGCGACACCGTTCACGCGCTCGACCTCGCCCGCAAGGTTCTTCAGACCGAGGCCGCTGCCATCCTCGGCCTGGTGGACCGGCTGAATGGCGACTTCGAACGGGCGATCCAGCTGCTCTTCGAGTGCAAGGGACGCGTGATCGTCACGGGGATGGGCAAGTCCGGAATCATCTGCCGTAAGATCGCCGCAACGCTTTCGAGTACGGGTACTTCCGCGTGGTTCCTGCATCCCGCCGAAGCGATTCACGGTGACCTTGGCGCCATCCGCGAAGAGGACGTGGTCATTGCCCTCTCGCACAGCGGCGAGACCGAGGAACTGGTCCGGCTGCTCGAATCCATCAAGCGTCTCGGCGCGCGGCTGATCGCGCTGACGGGCGAGCCTGGCTCGACGCTGGCGAAGGCCGCGGACGTCACGCTGAACTGCGGCATCGCCGAAGAGGCCTGTCCCATGAACCTGGTGCCCACCGCCAGCACGACGGCGGCGCTCGCGCTTGGGGACGCGCTGGCGATGACCCTTCTCGTTCGCAAAGGGTTTCGCGAGGAGGACTTCGCATCGCTGCACCCCGGGGGCAAGCTCGGCCGCCGGCTGATGCGCGTCGAGAACGTGATGCACTCGGACGAAGCCGCGCCCGTGGTGCAGCTGTCGACCCCAATGCACGACGTGTTTCACGAGATGTCGAGCAAGCGTCTTGGCATGACCTGCGTCGTCGATGACGGCGGCCGGCTGGCGGGCATCTTCACCGATGGCGACCTCCGCCGCCTGATGGTACGCTCGTCGGACGTGCTCGCGCTCACAGCCGGCGACGTCATGCGACCCAATCCCCGCACGATCCGCCGCGAGATGCTCGCCGTCGAAGCGCTCAAGATCATGGAAACGCACAGGATCACGTCGGTCGTCGTCACCGACGACAGCGGGAACGTCGAAGGCGTCGTGCACCTGCATGATCTGTGGCGCACTCAGATGTTTTAGGCCACGGTGCAACACGGGCCACGGTGCAACACGTGCAACACAGACAGGGGATTCGTTGACGACTGTCAATGAGCGCGCGCGGCGGGTCCGGCTCGTCCTTCTCGACGTGGACGGCGTGCTGACCGACGGCTCCATCGTCCTCCACGGCGACGGCAGCGAATCCAAGACGTTCCATATTCGCGACGGGGCCGCGATTGTCTGGACGCTCCGGTGCGGCCTGACCGTCGGGCTGCTGTCTGCGCGCGAGTCGGCCCCGACGCAGCGCCGGGCGGCGCAACTTGGCATCCCGATCGTGTCTCAGGGAGCGGCCAGCAAGGCCGCGGAGTACGCGCGGATCATCGCGGACCTCGGCCTGACCGACGAGGAGGTCGCCTACATGGGCGACGACCTCCTCGACCTGGCCGTGCTGCGAAAGGTGGGGCTCGCGGCGGTGCCCGCCGATGCCGCCGAAGAGGCGTCCGCGTGCGCCCACTGGGTCAGCCGGCACCCCGGGGGGCGCGGCGCGGTCCGCGAGCTGCTGGAACTGATTCTGAAAGCGCAGGACCGCTGGGACGCGCTGGTCTCGGAGCTGTCGTCCTGATGGCCCCCTACATCACGCTCGCGGCGCTGGTGGCGCTGCTGGTTGGACTCGCCGCTGGAAAGGCCTGGGAGCGTTACAAGCTGCAGGACGGCCGGTGGATCGATCGGCGGCGCGCGCGTGAATCCCCGCATTTCATGCTGGGCCTGAATTATCTCGTCGCCGACCAGATCGACCATGCGATCGAGGAGCTCACGCTCGCGGCGGACGTTGCCGGCGAGCCGCTCGAGATCCATCTGATCCTCGGCAATCTGTATCGCGAGAAAGGCCAGGTCGGCCGCGCCATCCAGGAGCATCAGTCGCTTCTGCAGCGGGCGAACCTGCGGAAGCTCGAACAGGCAAGCGTGCTGTTGTGCCTGGGTCTCGACTACAAGGCCGGAGGATTCGTCGATCGCGCCCTGGAAGCCTTTTCCGAGGTGCTCAGGCTCGATCCCGGCAACGAGTACGCGCTGTCGAATCTGGAAAAGCTTTACGAGGAGCAGCACCTCTGGAACGAAGCGTATGCAACGCGCCAGAAGCTCGCGGCCGCCTCCTCCGACACACAGCGTCCGAAGCACCAGATGATCCTGGCGTTCATCGAGGACGAGCTCGGGCGTGACGCGCTGAAGCGGATGGATTACGCGGAAGCGACCCGACATTTCTCCGCGGCCATCGAGCTCGACGCGAAGAGCACGCCTGCGTATCTGAGTCTCGGCGACGTCCAGTTCTACCAGGGCAGGACGGCGGATGCTGTGGCTACGTGGGAACGCCTCGTCGCCACGACGCCGGACCGCGGCTACCTCGCGTTCTCACGGCTGGAGTCCGCGTACCCGAAGCTAGGACGCGCCGACAGCTTCCCGGACCTCTGCCGGCGGCTGATCGCCGAGAACCCGCAGGACTGGCGCGCACGCCTGGCGCTTGCCCGGCACCTCTCCTCGCGGCATGCCTTGCGCGAAGGGCTGGACCTGCTCTTCGAGGCGCTCGCGATCAATCCCCACGCGCTGGCGCTGCACCAGGCGATCTGGGAGATGCTCTCCGCCCTTAACCTGCCTCAGACGCTCGTGGACCGCTACGTCGAGCTCACGCGGAGCTCGATCTTCTACCTCGATCCCCACATCTGCGTCCGCTGCCGCTACCGCAGCACCGAACTGCTCTGGCAATGCCCGCATTGCCACGAATGGAACACGTTCGTGGAAGAGCGCATTTCGCCTAAGGATCAGGACGTCGCACTGATCGAAACAACGAACTCTGAACGCTGAGCTACCGCTCGGCGTTTAGCGTTTCAAATATTGCTCGAACCTGGGATTCCGTGTCGGCGAACGTGCCGTCTGTACGGATGACATGGTGAGCGCGGGCGACTTTCTCGCCGATCGGCCATTGCGCCGCCAGGCGTTGGCGGGCGGCTTCTTCGGATAGACCGTCGCGTGCGATGACACGGCGGAGCTGTTCTGCCGGGTCGCACGCGCACACAATCACCCGATCGAAGTCGTGCTCCTGTCCGGTCTCGAACAGCAGCGGAATGTCGGCGATGGCGAGCGTGGTCTGCGGCGGGAGTGCGACGAACCATTCGCGGATCCGACGGCGCACTTCGGGATGAATGATCGCTTCCAGGGCGGCGCGGGCGGTGCGGTCGGCAAAGACAAGGATCCCGAGCGCGGGCCGGTCGAGCGTGCCATCCGGCCGCATGACGGCCGGGCCAAAGCGTGCGGCCACTGCCTGCAGACCGGGTGAACCAGGAGCGACAGCGTCGCGCGCCAGGAGATCGGCGTCAATGGTGGGGACGCCGAGGGCGGCGAAACGCGCCAGACAATGCGACTTGCCGGTCGCGATGCCGCCGGTTAGCGCCGCGCGCACCATGGCGACTAGCCCTCCGCCGCTCGCGCCTCGGCCGCCGCCAGCGTGTTCTTGAGCAGGACAGCGATCGTCAGCGGACCGACGCCGCCAGGCACCGGTGTCAGCGCACCCGCCACTTCCGCAACGGCCGGGTGCACGTCACCCACCACGATGGATCCACGCTTCTGAAAATCGGCGACGCGCTGCGCGCCGGCGCCGAACAGGGACGTGACCTGTGCGGCGTCGGTGACACGGTTGATGCCCACGTCGATCACGGTGGCGCCGGGCTTGACGAAGTCCGGCGTGACGAACGCGGCGCGTCCGATGGCGGCGACGAGAATGTCGGCCTGACGCGCCACCGACGGCAGATCCGGGGTTTTCGAGTGACACACCGTCACCGTGGCGTCCCGCTGCAGGAGCAGCATGGCCATGGGCTTCCCCACGATGTCGCTGCGTCCGATGACGACCGCGTGCGTGCGGGCGATCGCGATCCCACTGCGATCGAGCATCTCGATGACGCCCGACGGCGTGCAGGGCGGCAGGTGCGCCCGCCCCTGGACCAGGCGTCCGACGTTGGTGGGATGAAACCCGTCGACGTCCTTTGCCGGATCGATCGCGTCGAACACTCGCTGCGTCGCGCTGCGGCCCATGGCCGCTGGCAAGGGCGCCTGCACGAGAATGCCATCGTGCCCATCGCTAGCATTCAGCTGCCGCACGAGCTGCAGCAACTCGTCGAGCGTACCCGTGGCGGGCAGGCGCTGCAGATCCACGAGTAAGCCCGATTCGCTGCCGGCGCGTACCTTGTTCCGCACGTAGATCTCTGACGCCGGGTCCTCGCCGACCAGCACGATGCCCAGCTGTGGCGCGCGTCCATGGCGCGACGTGAACGCCGCCACTCCGGGTGTCACCGATTGGCGGATCTCAGCGGCGATACGATTTCCGTCGAGCAGGCG
The DNA here is from genome assembly GCA_013694635.1 of Acidobacteriota bacterium. GTDB lineage: Bacteria > Acidobacteriota > Vicinamibacteria > Vicinamibacterales > 2-12-FULL-66-21 > JACDCA01. The sequence continues at coordinate 12,187 of JACDCA010000689.1, forward strand.
CGCGGACGAGACGTTCACGGTTTCCAGACCCTCCTCAAGACTCGTTTGACGTCGAGCATGTACAACATGAACCCGGCGACGGTGCCGCGAAGCGCTTCGGAACGAGAGCGCTGCGCGGCCCGATGCGCCACACCCATCGAGCCGATCCGCCGGACTCCGGCAAACCCGTGACTCCAGCAGACCTGGCGGCGAAACACCTTTCGCGGCCCGGTGTACGACGCCGTGACGACGTCGTGCAGCAGGACGGTGGCTCCCTCGATCAACCGCGGAAACCACGCAGCGGCGTCCTGCTCCGCGCCTGTCTCGCTGTGGTCTCCA
>JACDCA010000708.1 GCA_013694635.1 Acidobacteriota bacterium
GTTCTGGACGCCGCCACGCACCGAGTGCCCCAGAACGACCCGCCGCAGTGCCAGATAACCTGCGGTCATGACGATGAACGGCAGCCACGCCTTGAGGCTGGAGAGCAGCGCACCACGGCGCGTCCGGTCGAGCATGAGCAGGTCGTACGCAACCAGCGTCGCCGGCATCGTGATCGCGTTCTGTTTCGTGAAAAGCGTGATGAAGAAGAAAAGGATCGACCACGCGTACCACGCGCGGCCCCCATGCCGGCGCCACATCACGTACGCCAAAAAGGTCGCCAGGTAGAAGAACGCAGGCATCGAGTCGACGCGCCCTGTGATCCAGGCCGCGCTTTCCGCCTGCGACGGCAGCACGGCGAAGACGATTCCGGCGAAGGCGGCCGCTACAGGCGACAGACCGACGGCCGCCCGTCCGATGGCCATCACCAGCAGGGCATTCCCCGCGTGCATGCCGACGTTGAAGATGTGGTGGAGCTCGGGGCGATGGGGCACCCACTTTCCCGTGAGCTGATAGCTGAATGCGATGAACGGCCGGATTTCATCCGGGGTGTTGCCCCAGATCTGCTCCATCCACGACATGGTGAACCACCGGGGGAACGTGCTCCATGGCCGCGACGCGAGGAGTTGCACGACACCGAAATCCTCCTGGACGAAGTAGTCGTTCAGTGTCGAGAGGTAAGGGACACACGCGGCGGCGAGCACGAACGCAACGAGCCACGGCTGTGCCACTCGAAGCATCAGGACAGCCGGTACTTCACGGCGATACCGATCATGCGCAGACCCGTCCGAAGCGTTCCGGCGAAGCTGCCGGTGATTTTCGATTCACCGACGCGTCCGCGGTAGTTCACCGGCACTTCGATGATCCGCAGGTTCTTCTTCAGCGCGAGGATCACCATTTCCGGCAGAAAGTGCGATCCGCCGACGCTGAAGTCGGGCTGGATCCTCGCCAGCGCCTCCCGATGGATGAGTCGCAGCGTGCAACCGCAGTCACTCAGCGACGGGCCGCCGTACAGGACCTGGATCATCTTGGCGACCGCCCAGTTGCCGACCCGCAGGAACCATCCCATGTTGGCCTGCGTCCAGATCAGCTCCCGCGTCGTGCGCGTGCCGCACACCATCTCGAAGTCTTCTGAATAGGCGAGCAGCTTCAGAACGTCGCGCCCGATGAACGTGCCGTCAGGTTCCGCCAGGACGATCAGGTCGCCGGAGGCTTCGCGCAGCCCTCGTCTCAGTGCGTGACCGTATCCCTGCTTGACCTCCGGCACGACTCGCGCACGGGTGCGCGACGCCTCGTCCGCTGTCCGGTCGCGAGAATTGTTGTCGACGACGATGACTTCGTCGACCACGCCGGATGCGAAGAAATCCTCGACAGCCTCGCGGATGTACTGCTCCTCGTTATACGCCGGCAGGACGACCGACACCTTTCTGGTCCCGTACATCGAATCAATCGCGAGTGGCGACGACGAGCATCTGCCCGGCGCGCGGCTTTACGGGGGAGGCGAGATAGGCGCGCACCAGCCATGGAGGAATGGTGCGGGTCACGCCGCGCATCGAATAGGGCAGGAATTTCGGCTGCACGAGTGCGACCCGGAACCCGCGCGTGCGAAGGAGAGCAGGCAACGACACGTCGGTGAAGACCGACCGGTGTGTGTAGTCATCGAAGTAGCTGCGGTACGCATACCTGAAGTTCGGCTGAACGATCACGAGCCGGCCGCCCGCCTTCAGGATCGTGTGCATGTCTCCGACGACACGCGCCGCGGTCTCCGGCTCGAAATGCTCGATGACATTCGAGGCCAGAATGGCGTCGAAATGCTCCGGCGGGAACGTCGTCAGCTCCCGCGAGGCGTCCATGACGCGTGTCTCCACTCCCGGACCCCCGAATTCGACGATGCGCGGCCAACTGTCGATGGCCACCCGCCTGGAGGCGCGGACGGCGTTGATCCAGTGACAGTAACCGGCCCCGACCTCGAGTACATGCGCGTCAGGTGGCACCCAGCGCGACAAGTGCTCGGCCAGCACCTTCCAGACGTGCGGGGCCGCCGGGTGCTCACGCAGGTGGACATCGTGGTAGCCGGTGCTCATGCGTCCCGCCACGCCGCCGGCAGGTTCTTCGAGATTTCGATCCCCTCGAATCGCGCGGTTTCGCGTGCCCCATGCTGCCGCACCCACGTGGCCATATCACGCAGGCCGTCTTGGAGCGGTCTCTGTGCCCGCGCGCCGAAGACTGCGCGCGTCTTCTCGTGCGACGAGTACGCGTGCGCGACTTCGGCACGGGCCGGCAGATGCTCGATCACCGGGTCGACACCCATTGCGGCCGCGACCTCCGCAGCGAGTGCATTGAGGGTTACCGGCAGGTCGGCGCCAACGTTGTACACCTGGCTCCACGCATCTGGTCGTTCAATCGCGTCCGCAATGACCGGAGCGACGTCGTCGATACAGCTGAAAGCGCGGGTCTGGGTGCCATCGCCGAAAATGGTCATCGGGCGGTCCTGGAGGATCTGGTTCATGAAGATCCCGACGACGTTACGATAGCGGTCGGCAATGTTCTGCCGCGGGCCGTACACGTTGTGCGGCCTGAAGATCATGAAATCCAGCCCGAACATCGACTTCGACACGGCCAGGTCCTGCTCCACGGCGAGCTTGGCGATCCCGTATGGATCCTCCGGATGCGCAGGCGTGGCCTCGGTCATCGGCAGCTGCGGGGTCGCGCCATACACGGCGATGGACGAGGTGAACACGAATCCCTTGACGCCGGTGTTTACGGACGCGTTGATCAAGTTCACGCTCCCGATCACGTTGTTCGTGTAGTTGAACCGCTTGATGAAGTGGCTGAGGCCCTCGGCCGCGTAGGCGGCGAGGTGGAAGACGTAGTCGCACGGCTGGCGCGCGAAGAGCTGGTCGACCAGTGGGGCATCGGTCACGCTGCCCTGAACGAACGTCGCGGCTGCGGGAACGTTCTCCCGATAACCGCCGCTGAGATCGTCCAGCACGGTCACGCGATGTCCGCGGGCGATCAGCGCATCGGCGACATGTGAGCCGATGAAACCGGCGCCGCCGGTGACAAGAACGCTAGCCACGCCGGAGGCGGTACGTCATCAACTTCAGTGCGCGGGAGGCTTGAAGTACAACACCATTCCCGCGCCGAGTGCGGTCACCAGAAACCCGACATAGAGCAGCGGGTTCGGTGCGTGCGCGGGCGGGTGCCGGTACATCGTGTAGAGGACGTTCACCAGCGGGGCGCCGCCGAAGACGAGCGGCATGACGTAGGTCGGCGTGCCGCCGCTGCGGAACGCGAAGATGATGCACACGGCGCCGATTGCGCCGAGCGCCCCAGCGACGGTCGCCGTCGTCGTGCCCTCGGTCGTGAAGCCGCGCAGACCCTGCCCCTGCGAGAACAGCACCGCGAGCGGCACGAGCACGCCGATGAGGAAGTAGGCAATGCCCACGCACAGCAGCGCCCGCATCGGGCTGCCAAGCTTCCCCTGGCCATCGTGGAGCATGGACCCGTAGACGCCCCATGACAACACCGCGCCGATAACGAAACTTAACCAGTGCATTCTGATCCTTGCAATGCTGAAGGCTGAAGTATGAAGGCTGAAGTAAGTATCAAAGGGCAAATAATACTGCAGCCATTGCTCCTTACTTCAGCATTCAACATTCAGCCTTCAGCATTAGAACAGGACCTTCACCCCCAACTGGATCTGGCGTGACGATGTGACCGTCGTCGTGATGCGACCGAAGGTCGAGAGCGGGGCTTCGTTGTCGGTGGTGCCGGCAAACGCGACGAGCGCGGGCGCGCCGAAGTTCGTACGGTTCAGGACGTTGAAGGCCTCGAGGCGGAACTCGAGTCTGCCGTCGGCGCCGAGCCGCGACCAGCCTGCACGTTTCGTGAGCGACAGGTCGAGCGTCCGCAGGTTCGGCCCCCTGAAATCGCCGCGTCCGGTGTTGCCGAAGGTGCCCGCCGGCTGCAGCACGAATGCAGCGGGATCGAACCAGCGGTCCGAGCGCCCGAGGACGGCGTTGTCCGGGCCATAACCGGAGGCGTAGCTCGGACGATCGAGACCGATGCCCGGTCCGATGGACGGGTTCCACAACGACCGCGACCGGTTGATCTGCACGAACGCCGTGAGCGGCTGGCCGCTGCGCATCATCCAGATCCCGGATGCCTGCCAGCCCTTGAACACGCCTCCGAGTCCATCCACGCCCGGCAGATCGACCGTGAAGTTCAGCACCCAGTTATGTCGCGTGTCGTAATCCGATGGCCCCCGGTTATAGCCGGGGATGTACTCGGGGAAGGCAGTCGTCGTGCCGTTGGTGGCATCGGAGAAGAACGTCGACGCTTGCGTCGTATCTTCGCTCTTCGAGAGCGTGTACGAGGACTGGAACGAGAATCCCGCACTGAAGGTCTTGCGCAGATCGACGATGAGCGCGTCGTACCAGGATTCGCCATCGCTGCTTTTCAGTTCGATGGTCGAAAACGCCGGATTGGGACGAAGTGTTCCCGCCGGAATGAAGACGGTTCCGTCGGCGAGGGTGGTCGGCGGTGCCGTATTGATGTCGTTGCTGCGCCAGAGCTTCTTCCCGCGCGAGCCCGCGTACCCCAGCATCACGGTGGTTTGCGACCAGATCTCCCGCTGGAGGTTGAGGTTGAACACGTGCACGCGCGGCCATTCGATGTCGTACTGAATCGGGCGGATGGAGATCGCGCCGGCGCGGTTGAATGGCGGATTCGGGAACGTCGGGCTGATGATCACGGGCCGCGGTGTTGCCGGCGGATTGGTCACGGTGACGATCAGGTTCTGATGGCTGTTGGTGTTGTAGTAGAGCCCGTAGCCGCCGCGCACGGCGGTGCGCCCGTCGCGAAAGACATCCCATGCGAATCCGCCGCGCGGAGACACGTTGTGCGGCGGTGAATCGTACAGGCGTCCGAGCGTCGGCTCAGAGGCCATCAGGTCCGGCAACGCGGAGTCGCGGCCGTAGATGTCCTCGGGCATTGTCGTCGTCTCGTAGCGCAGGCCGCCGTTCACGGTCAGGTATGGCGTGACCTGGAAGTCGTCCTGCACGTAGAGTCCGAAGAGGGTGAACCGCCAGTAGCGGTCGAACTGCGCGTCTGGCGTC
>JACDCA010000722.1 GCA_013694635.1 Acidobacteriota bacterium
AACCACAACGGCCGCGTGGCCCACGAGATGATCTTCGACCTTCGGCCCTTCAAGCGCGGCGCGGGGGCGTCGGTGGACGAACAGGATGTCGCGAAGCGGCTCATGGACTATGGCTTCCACGCCCCGACCGTGTCGTTTCCGGTGGCGGGTACGATGATGATCGAGCCGACCGAGAGCGAGTCGAAAGACGAGCTCGATCGATTCTGCGATGCGTTGGTCCAGATTCGAAAAGAGGTCGAGTCGGTGTTGACCGGATCGGTGGATCCGAAGGACAACGTACTCAAGAACGCGCCACACACCGCGGAAGAAGTGACGTCGGACGGCTGGACGCATCCATATACGCGGGAGCAGGCGGCCTATCCGCTGCCGTTCGTGAGAGCAGGGAAGGTCTGGCCGGCGGTCGCGCGCATCGACAACCCGTACGGGGACCGGAACCTGATCTGCGCATGCCCGCCGATCGAGGCGTACGCGGATATGCAGGAGGCGTGAGCTAAGCGGTCTTCAGCGTTGCGGACCGCGCCGACAGCTCGATGGCCTTGCCGCGGTAGCCTTCGAGAAGCTTCATCGTCACGGGTCCGGGTTTTCCGTTTCCCACCGTGCGGTCGTCGATGCGGGTGACGGGGCTCAGCTCACGGGTCGTGCTCGTGATGAACGCTTCCTCCGCGGTCTGCAGATCGTCGGGGACCAGCGTTTCGTCGCGGACTTCGATGCCGGCGTCGCGCCCCACCTCGAAGAGGAACGCGCGCGTGATGCCTTCCAGCAGCCCGGCCTGCGATCGCGGTGTGAGCGCGACACCCCCGCGCACCATGAAGAAATTCGACTGCGAGCACTCCGACAACTCCCCGCGGTAGTTGCACATCAGGCCTTCTTCGCCGCCTCGACGATAGGCCTCCTGCATCGCGAGCACGTTGTTCAGCAGGTTGTTCGATTTGATCAGCGGGTTGACGGACCCGGGATGATTGCGGAGGATCGGCACGAGCGAAATGCGGATGCCTTCAGAGAACACGCGTGCCGGCGGTTCCTCGAACGGTTTCACGATGATGATCAGCGACGGTTTGGGCGTCGACTTCGGATCGTAATTCAGCTCGCCGACGCCGCGTGTCAACAGCACGCGGATGTAGGCCTCGTCCATGTCGCCGGCGGCGGCGACGGTGTCCGCGATCCACGCTTCGAGCTGTGGGTCGGTGAAGGGGACGTCGAGTTCCAGGTGCTTCGCCGACCGCCGAAGCCGCTGCACGTGGCGCTCGTAGAGAAACGGCACGCGACGGTAGGTCCTCAGCGTTTCGTACACACCTTCGCCGTACAGGAAGCCGTGGTCGTAGACCGGCACCGTCGCTTCGTGCGCCGGTTTGATCGTGCCGTTCACATACACCGCACCGCGCAGAGCCATCGTTGACGAAGTCTAGCACAGCAGATACGCTCAGCCGGATGCGCGTACTCAACACTCAGCAGATGCGCGAGGCGGACCGTCGGACGATCAACGACATCGGCATTCCCTCGATCGTCCTCATGGAAAACGCGGGCCGCCAGGCGGTCGCGGCGATGGAAGCCGCCTTCGAGACGCTGCACTCGAGCAGGGTCGGCGTCCTCTGCGGTCGCGGCAACAACGGCGGCGACGGCTTCGTGATCGCCCGCACGCTCGTACAGCGTGGAGTGGAGACGTCCGTGTTTCTGCTCGGGAGCGTGAGCGAGATCCGCGGAGACGCGCGAACCAATCTCGAGGTGCTCGGACGGATCGGTCTGACGGTGGTCGAGATCACCACCGCCCAGGACTGGGAGCTGCACTTCAGCGAGGTGTCCGAGTGCGACATCCTGGTGGATGCGATCGTCGGCACCGGATTCCACGGGCGGCTCAACGGAATGCTCGAGACCGTCGTCGCTGACGTGAACGAGCTCGGCGTGCCAGTCATCGCCATCGATCTGCCGACCGGACTCTCAGCCGATTCGCACGAGGTCGACGGGGATGCGATCGAGGCGTCGATGACGGTCACCCTCGCGGCGCCGAAGATTCCGCTCGTGTTCCCGCCCGCCGACTCCCACTGCGGCGACCTCGTCATCGCCGACATCGGCATTCCGCTGCCGTTGATCGATGAGGTCGAAGGACCGTATCTCGAGCTCCTGACGCGGGAACGGATGCGCGAGCTGATACCCGCCCGGACCGCGGAGTCGCACAAGGGAGATTTCGGTCACGTGCTGATCGTCGCCGGATCCTTCGGCAAGACAGGGGCTGCGCATCTCGCGGCGCTCGGCGCCCTTCGCTGCGGCGCAGGCCTGGTCACGATTGCGACGCCTCGGTCCTGTGTACCGGTGCTTGCCTCGATGGCGGCCGAGTACATGACCGAGCCGCTGGACGAGACGCCGGCAGGCACGATCGATTACTCCGCGATCGATCGCGTGCTGGAGCTCAAGGCGGACGTCATCGCAGTGGGTCCCGGGCTGGGCCAGGAGCCGTCGACCGCGGCCTTCGTGCAGGCGCTCGTCGAACGCGCGGGTGTTTCCCTCGTGATCGATGCGGACGCGTTGAACGCGTTCGCCGAGGAGCCCGAACGGCTGACGGGACGTGACGGCGTCGAGATGATTATCACTCCGCATCCCGGAGAAATGGCGCGGCTCGTCGGCTCCACCATAGAGGCCGTCCAGCGCGACCGGCTCGCCGCTGCCCGAGGCTTCGCGTCCGGTCACAGGCTGCACGTCGTTCTCAAGGGGCACCGCACGATCATTGCCGCCCCTGAAGACCGCGCGTTTCTGAATTTCACCGGCAATGCGGGCATGGCAAGCGGTGGAACCGGCGATGTGCTGACCGGCATGGTCGCGGCATGGTTCGCGCAGTTGCTGGACGCCGAGGCGGCGTGCAAGATTGCCGTCTACCTGCATGGTCTGGCAGGGGATCTTGCGGAAGGCGATGAGGGGGAAGTGTCGCTGGTCGCGACCGACCTCGTGTCCCGCATCGGCGACGCGATCCTCGAGTTGACCGCGCGCCGCAAGACACGATCGCGCGAAGCGTCGTGACCCCCGACGTCATCACGACATCCGAGGAAGAAACCGAATCAGCGGGGGAGCGCCTCGCCGGATCGCTCGCCCCGGGCGACGTCGTCCTGCTCTACGGCGATCTCGGGGCGGGAAAAACGGCCTTCGTTCGCGGCCTCGCCCGCGGCCTTGGCGCAGCCGCTGACGATGTGTCCAGCCCGACCTTCACGATCATCCAGGAATACTCAGGCCGCGCGATGCTGTATCACGTCGACCTGTACCGCCTGGAACCGCTGGAAGTGGACGACCTCGGTCTCGACGAGCTCGTCTCCGCCGAAGGCATCGTCGCCATCGAATGGGCCGAGCGCTGGACCGGTCGTCCGGACGATGCGATTGAGATCAGAATTGCGGACGCCGGTGAAGACCGGCGCCACATAGCAGTGTCCAGATCGCCGTAATACCTCAGAACTTGTTTCGTTCCTGGAGCCGCAGCGCGAAGGT
>JACDCA010000725.1 GCA_013694635.1 Acidobacteriota bacterium
TACGCCAAGCTGCTGGAGGATGCCGTGACGCGGTGGGACGTCGACTTCATCATCGGCGAGTTCATCGGCGAGCTGAACGCGTCGCACACGTATTACGGCGGCGGCGACAAGGAGCAGGCGCCGCCACGCAACGTCGGCATGCTCGGTGTCGACTGGGAACTCGCCGATGGTCACTACCGGGTGAAGCGGATTATCCGCGGGGGGCCGTGGGACACGGGCATCCGCGCGCCGCTCGACGAGCCGGGCGTGAACGTGAAGCAGGGCGATTACATCCTGGCGGTGAATGGCGTAACGCTCGACGCGAAGACCGATCCCTGGGCGGCGTTCCAGGGGCTGGGCAACAAGACCGTCATCGTCACGGTCAACTCAAAGCCGTCCACCGCAGGCGCCCGGCAGGTCGTGGTGCGGACGCTGGCGAGCGAAGTCGAGCTGCGGTACCGCGCGTGGATCGAGGAGCGCCGGCAGCTCGTCGACAAGGTGACCCAGGGCAAGGTCGGCTACATCTACGTCCAGAGTACCGGCGTCGATGCGCAGAACGAGCTGGTGAAGCAGTTCATGGCGCAGTGGAAGAAAGAGGGGCTGATCATCGACGAGCGGTGGAACGCCGGCGGGCAGATTCCCGATCGTTTCATCGAGCTCCTGAACCGGCCGATCATGGCCTACTGGGCGGTCCGTGACGGCCTGAGCTGGCAATGGCCGCCGGTGGCGCACCGCGGGCCGCAGGTGATGTTGATCAACGGCTGGAGCGGGTCCGGAGGCGACGCGTTTCCCACCTACTTCAAGCAGGCGGGACTCGGGCCGCTGATTGGCACGCGGACGTGGGGCGGCCTGATCGGCATCAGTGGCGCTCCCGCACTCGTGGACGGCGGCAGCATCAGCGTGCCGACCTTCCGGATGTACGACCCGAAGGGGAACTGGTTCCGCGAAGGGCACGGTGTCGAGCCCGACATCGAGGTGCCCGAGGATCCGTCAGAGCTGGCGAAGGGGAACGACCCTCAGCTCGCGCGGGCGATCAAGGAAGTGCAGGACCGGATGGCAAAGGCGCCGAAGCCCCCCACGCGCCCGGCACCCGAAGTGCGGGTGCCGAAGGGCGGTGGACGCTAGTCGGGGACTAGGCCTCGCTCGGGACTCGGACATTATGAGAGAACTGTACTCACGGTGTCGGCGCAGACAGCATCTTGTCGATCGACAGCGCCAGATCCTCGACAGGTGTGCCTGGCTTGTTCGGAACCACCTGGACGACGGCTCTTCCACGCACGAAGAGAACCTCCTTCGAGGACTGAACCGTCTGGAGGCCGAGGTCTCCGATCGCGACCGGTTCCAGAGGCACGCTGAAATCGGCCGCGAAACCGAGAAACAGATCTTGAGCAGCCTCGGCGGTCGCGGCCTCGACGAGCGAGACTGTGTAAAGGTCATTCGAGCCGTTCAGACTTCTGATGACGAAATAATGCAGATTGTGTCTCTCGTTGCCGCTTCCGGCCGGAATGGTGCGCGCAACGACAATGAATGGCGACAACTGACCTAGAAGAACCGTCGGTGTGACCGAATCTTCTGCCTTGCGCGGGAGACGGCGAGTCAGTGCGAGATAGTACTGTTTCAAGCATTCGCGGGTCTCGTCGCACACAGGCGGAATACCCGAGGGTCTTTCGTCGGGATATCGAATGCCTTCGCCCCCAAACCAGTCCGCCACCGGCATGCCTGCACCGGCGGGGACCAGACGACTGAAGTAGCCGTTCTTTTTGCGCGGGCGAAATGGCATCGCCGTAGGCAGGCCGGCGACGCTCGGCGGACGAGACGGGTTTTCATCTGTGTCGACCATCAGGAAGCCATCCCAGGCCGCACTGGGTATGTTTCGGCCGTCTACGGTAGTGGCGGCCACCTCATGAAAGCTGTACTTTTGCTGAAGTTCATACGGTGCGCCGAACTCTCGGATGGTATTCGTTGTGAAGCTCTTGCAGGGAACATTTGCGAGTCTGACGATTCTCAGGTTACAGCCCAGT
>JACDCA010000044.1 GCA_013694635.1 Acidobacteriota bacterium
CCCCGGGGTAGCCGGCCTCTCGCCAGCGAGCGACCTGGCCGCGGATCTCATTGACGATCGGCAGCTCGACGTAGTCCTCCTCGAGCATGCTCGACTGGCCGCCCCGCGTTCGCAGGCCCGGCGTATAGCCCGACGGCCTTCGGCGCTCGCGCAGCTCCGGCTCGCCGGCCCGCGTGCCGTAGTGGCGGGTCGGCTCCGCGACGGGATCGTTGATGATCGGCTCGTCTACGACGATGGCCATTGCGTCAATTTCCTTCCAGCGGCCGCGAAACGATCCGCCCGAGGGTTCGAACGCGAATCACGTTCCCATCTCCTCGTCGAAAAGGGCAAGCCGTTCACCCGCGGCAAGGAGCCTCATCAGCCCGGGAACGTAGAGCTGTATAGCACTCAGCCGCTCGGATGGAGCGTACCAACGACCGCGCGTCACGCCCCGCGGCTCGAGCCAACCGGCCCGCGTCAGGCGGCCAAGTTCGGCACGGGCGGCGGCTGCGGATCGGCCCGTCATCTCTGCGAGTCGGGCGGTTCGCAGACGACCGACCCGGGCGGCAAGAAGCACAGTGGCCCACTCGAGCGGCTCGCCATGATCGGCCAGTGCGGAGACGAGCACGCCGAGGTCTGTTGGTAACGCATCGAGGATGCGATTGCGTGCGTCCAAGCGGTCCAATGAGATGCGCGTGTAGAAATCGATCCAGTGCGTGGCCGGATGATTATCTGGGTCATAGGACATGCCCAGCGTGGTCCGAAGGGCATCGATGTACTCCTCACGATGGCGGCGCAAGTACGCCTCGATGCTGATCAGCTCGGGGGAACGCACCCCGTCCCGCACGATCTCGACCGCCGCCAAAATCCGAGAGGTTCTGCCGTTGCCATCGTTGAAGGGATGAATGGCGATAAGGTTGAGGTGCAGCAGGGCGGAGCGCACAAGCGGCGTCGTGGCGTCTTGCGCACGCAACCAGACAATCAGCTCGTCCATTAGCGATGGCACGAGTAACGGGCTTGGCCCCTCGAAGACCCCTACGGAAATCTCCTCGCCCGGCCCGCGGTAGTTACCACGCGTATCGCGAGGCAACCCCTCCATCACTGTTGCGTTGATCAGGTGCACAAAATCGTGCGACCACTCGAAGTCTGGTCGCATCGCCGCGTCTCGCGCGAGGTTGAGCGCGCGGTTGTAGTTCTCCACCTCGCGGATGTGGGCGGCGTCCGCGTCGACCGCGGCGCCGGCCAAGACGTCGGCAACCTGGTCTGGGTCGAGCGGATTTCCCTCGATGCCGGTGCTGCCGGAGATGCTTGCGTCGCGCGCCGCAGGCCACACGGCAAACAGCCGCCAGTCGCCGGGTCCGAGTGCGGCGTTACGTCGCACAGCATTGTCCCACCGATCCAACCGTTCTCGGACGGTCATGTTGGGGGCGTATGTGAGGTGCAGCGTCATTCGCGTGTTACACGAGCGGTTTCTATCTCACGAAGAGTAGAACGAATCCGCTTGTCACGCAAGCAGTTAGTCAGGAATATCGGTCATGGCAGACATTCATGCGTCGCTTGGCAAGTCCACGATCTTGATCGCCTCGTTGCCGCGGAAGTCGATCACCTTGATCGCCGCGCGGCCCTGCTCCCCGCGCGAGAAGGGCAGGGAAGTCGTCCCGCGCAGCATCTCGAAGGCATCGGGGTCGACCCAGCCTCGCAGGGCGCGACCGAGGCGCGCCCAGGGATCGGCGCCACCGGCGGAACCGGGGAAGAAGGCCTGGCTGACGAGGAAGCTGCGCCGGTCGTAATCGGTGTCCAGGAACCAGGCGGCAACACCATCGGTCCCGGCGGAGGAGACCTCGCCCGACGTCGGGTCGTAAACGTCCATCCCCAGCAGTTCGACGGTGAAGTCCGCACCGGACCGATTCAGCCGCGCGTCGGGCTCGCCGAAGACCGCGAAGAGCTGCTGGCCGCGGCGGTTCTTGAGGAGGTCCGGCACCAGCACATCGGCCGCGATGTTGGCGGACAGCACCTGGATGTGCTTGGGCGTGCGGTACTTGCTCAGGTACTCCTGCGCTCCGGCGTCGAAGGCGAAGCCGGCGAAGAGGACCGCGTGGTAGCCGGCGAAGGTGACGTCGGAGAGCACCTCCTCCACCTGGCGCGCGCTGACCGGGCCGTGCAGGGGCCCGAAGCTGACCGCGATCCGTCGCGCCTCCCCCGCCTCGGGATACTCGCCCTCGGCATGGACCTGCCCGCCATCGGTGGTCGGACTGAGCGTGGTGAACTCCAGGTGACGGCCGCCCGGCAGGCGCACGCCGTCGATGCGCAGCAGGTCGACCAGCTCACCGATGCTGCTCACCGGGTTCTCGTTGGACCGATGGCGCACGTCGTCTGACCGATCGCGCGCATCGAGCGCGCCCGGGTCGTAGGCGCCGATGCCGTCGCCGTCTGCGGCCTCGATGCCGAAGCTCGGGATCTGCTCCACGGTGAACGGCCCGGCGACGCGTGTCTTGCGCTTGTCGACCTTCGGCTGGTCGTACAGCGTCTCTGTCTCCGGCGGCTCGTTCTGCGCGATGCTGCGCAGCGTCACGTGCGGCACGGTCCGGTACACGAATCCGCCGTCCACACCACGCTCCGGGTCAGCCAGGTCGTACCAGTCATAGCTGGCGGTCATCAGCCGCTGCCGCGCCAGCGCGAGCGCCACGCGGCTCGTATCGGCGGTGATCCAGCGCCGGCCCCATTGCTCCGCGACGTACGCGGTCGTCCCCGACCCACATGTCGGGTCGAGCACAAGATCGCCCGGATCGGTGGTCATCAACAAGCATCGCTCGACAACGCTCACCGGAGTTTGAACGACGTAGATAAGCTCCGTACCGATCTGGACGGACTCCCACCGGTCGTTCAGAGGCACGACTGGAAAGTCGTCCGCGTATCGCTTGTACTGCAACGATCGTGTAGAAACGATCAGCCGATTGGCAGCTCCAAGCCGTTGTAGCCCTTCGACTGATGTCTTCCAATGGCTGCCCCGCTTCGGAAGCCACGCCTGGCCTGCGTACATGAACTCTTGAGGGGTCGCGGATGCACCGCTTGAAATGAGGCTCGTCTGACGGAACCGTCGGCCTTCAGGAATCGGCTCCGCACCGCTGATTTCCTTGGTCGTGAGGCGACGGACTGGACCATCGGCGAGCTCAATCCAGTCGTATCGGTCCAGCGTAGTAGTGCCCTGCGTTCGTTCGAGGTATAGCTGTCGGTACTTAACCTCAGACTTGCTCTTTGCGTAGAACAGAAGGAAGTCAACTGTGCGAGGAAGGAGATTTGCCTCGATTGATCCGGTCTTCTGGACAGTGACTGCGGCAACGAAGTTGCCCCTCCCGAAGACCTCATCCATGAGGGATCGCACTCGATGAAGATTCTCATCGCTGATCTGGACGAAGATTGAGCCGGAGTCGGCGAGGAGATCTTTAGCCAGAAGCAATCGGTCTCGCAGGTAGGTCAGGTACGAGTGGATGCCGAGCTGCCAGGTGTCGCGATAGGTGCGGATCTGCTCCGGCTCGCGGGTGAGTGAGCGGTCGTCGCCGTCGCGCACGTCGCGCTGATCGGTCCGAGGCTGGAAGTTCGAGTTGTAGTTCACGCCGTACGGCGGGTCGATGTAGATGCACTGGACCTTGCCGGCCATCCCCTCCCGCCGGATGAGCGAGTTCATGACCAGCAGCGAGTCGCCCAGGTTGAGCCAATTGGCCCAATCGGTCTGGTGCTGGTAGAAGTCGAGCTCCTGTCCCGGTGAGAGCTGCGGATCGCCGAACAGGGTGCGCTACACGTCCTCGCGACGAACGGCGCGCAGGAGCGCGTCGGTGCTCACC
>JACDCA010000070.1 GCA_013694635.1 Acidobacteriota bacterium
CGCGCAACCGCTGGCGCACGTCGTCGGTAATCGCGGTGGACCGCTCTACGTCGAAACGCAGTTGCACCGCCGTCGCAACCTTGTTGACGTTCTGGCCGCCAGGTCCGGAGGCGCGGACGAAGCGTTCTTCGAGTTCCGACTCCGCGAGAGCGAGCGTCGGTGTCACGCGCAGCATTGCGGTCCCGTCGGGGAGGACGGTCAGACGCGACGGATGGCTTTGCGAATGCGTTGAACGAGCGCGTCGCTGTCTTCTCGCGCGGCATCGAACTCGACCACCGGGATCGAGACCGCCGCGTCGCGATGCAGCCGGTTCGCCGCATCCGGTGCTGCCACGATCAGATCGGGGCGAACGGCAGCGATGGCGCGCAAGGCATCTGACGTATTGGCCGCCGGGGTGACGGCAAAATGGAGGCGGGCGAGGATCGCCCCGCATCCGGCATCTCGAGCCTCCGCGTCCCCGACGACGAGCACGAGGGGCGCGAGGCCGGCCACGTCGCAGGGACGCCGGCCCCCGCGCGGCTTTCCCCGCCGGTCGCCCGTGCTGCGCCGCTCAGGTTGTGTCGCTCTATCCATTCGACGTCGCCAATCTCCTCCGCAGCGGCGTTTTGCGTTCCGCGAGAGCCTCGTCACGAGGACCGTTCGGCTGGTCGATCGACAGCGTCGTATTCGCCCCCATCCGTGCGCCGCTCGAGGGCATCGGTCCGTTACGCCGCGCCCTGACGATCATGACGAGGGCCATGATTGCCCCAAGCCCGAGACCAACGGCAACACTCTGACCGATATGCGGCACATCGAGTGCGACGGCGGCCGCCATCGCCACCAGGCCGAGACCGCCGACGCCCGCGACTTTGATGCTGGCCATGTTGATGATGTCTGTCGACACTGCGCCAGGGCGATACGGGATCACTACGGGGGACACTCTTCGTTGGCGGCGATTCGAGAGCACGACCAGGATGGCGAGCAGGAGTCCGCCGAACACCCCGGGAACGATCACGAGGAGTAGAGGATTCATTCGCCACCTCCAGATGGTTCTGATCCCGTTTTACGCCGCTTCCAGGATTTACGCAACTCCTCAGCGTCGCGGATGACTGCCCTGGGAGACACCGCTGACGGCAAGATCGCTCGCGAGGAACCGTGAGCGGAGCCCCTTGTCGGCAACCTCCGCGAGCATGGTCTCGGTCGTCGCGCGGGCTTCGGCGACGAGGCTGTCATCGCCGGCGATCTGGATATGTGCGGCAAGCGCGCGCAGCTTCACGGCTGGATCGCCGAGGCCGCGAGCGATGCTGAGGGCGGCGGCAATCTGTTCGGAAGCGGCGACCTGCTCGCCGAGGGCGAAACGCGCGCGCGAGGCGGCGACCAGCCCGAGCACTTCGTACTTCGGACGGCGGTTGCGCGATTGCTGAAATGCGTCGTCGGCCGCCTCGACCGCGCCTCGCCAGTCACCCCGCGCGAGGGCGAGCTCGGCACGCGCTTGAGACAGGCGGATTCTCCAGAGCCACCCATGCCAGCCGCTGGCAGACGCGGCGACGGCCGCTACCTCGTCGAGCACCGACTGCGCCCGCCCCGGCTCCTGCTGCCGAGCGTGCACCAGGAGCAGGTCGATACCGGCGCTGACGCGGGGCGGCGCAAAAGCGAGCGAACGAGCCAGCTCCCGTGCCTCCTCCGCTGTCGCCGCGACCTGTTCGTAGTCCCCAAGCGCCATGTAGACGCCGGCACTCATCGCGATGCCGCGCGCGAGCAGCTGCAGCACGCCGTGTTGCCGTGCAAAGTGCCGCATCTCGTCGAACACCCGCAGGGCTTCGTCGTACCGACCGCACCCGGTCAGCGCCAGCCCGTGGTGCTCGAGTGCGTAGACGTGAAAGGCGGGATCGTTCCTGTCGCGCGAGATCTGAACACCCTGCGCGGTCTGTGCCGTCGCATCCGCGCACCGTCCGAGGAAGTACAGTGCGAG
Source organism: Acidobacteriota bacterium (assembly GCA_013694635.1). Lineage (GTDB taxonomy): Bacteria > Acidobacteriota > Vicinamibacteria > Vicinamibacterales > 2-12-FULL-66-21 > JACDCA01. The sequence goes on from JACDCA010000070.1 coordinate 1,952, forward strand.
CGGGGTCGTGGCGAGCGCGAAGGAGCGGATACCTCCCGCGCGGTCCACCGCCTGGGTCATCACGTCGAGAGCGCCGATGAGATCCCCCTCCGATTGCCGCGCCGCTCCGACCCAGGCGGTCATGTCCGCCCACAGATCATCGCGCCCGGTTTCCTCCGCCAGACGCAGCGCCTCGTCGGATACCCTGAGCAGCGCCGGGATGTCCAGCAACCAGAACGAGTACTTGGCGAGGTCGACCAGCAACTCGCACCGGAGCTCGCGGGCATCCTCGGGAAGAAGCTGGAGCGCCGTTTCGAGCTCCACTTTCGCGGGAGCCCACTGACTGACGGC
>JACDCA010000088.1 GCA_013694635.1 Acidobacteriota bacterium
AGAACGGAACACCCGGAAAGTAGTGATGCTCGAGGTGGTAGTTGGAGTTCAGGAACGCGAAGTCCCAGAACCAGTGGCCACGCATGAGCGTGCCCCATTTCGCCGGATCCTCCGGATCGATGTCGTAGTGCTGCCCCAGCCGGTTGAGGGTGAAGGCGACCGGGAACACGAAAAAGACCGGAACGATGCTCGCCCGCAAGGCGCCGTAGAAACCGAATAAATACCAGAGGATCGCAACGGCGGCGAGATGAAACGCCAGGGAGAGGCGTCGCTCAGCCGCGATGTGGCTGCGAAGCTCGCTCGGGTACGTCGCGGACTCGAGCCGCGCCGCGCGGAAGTAAATCGGGAAGAGCGCCGGCGTGCAGTAGAGCAGCTTGTACCAACGCTTGTTCACCTTCGGAGAGAGGTGATGGCGCTTGGGGTCGTCTTCCTCCGATCCGAGCTCGGCGTGATGATCGAGGTGCCAGCGCGTGAACTGGCTCGCTGAAATCCCGCTGGGGATCGCATACAGCAGCCCCAAGAGGCGCTCGACGAACGGCCTGCGCCGCGCGAACACCGTGTGATGCACGACCTCGTGCAGCAGGATGGTGAAATTGAATATCGTGAAGCCCTGCACGACCGCGATCGGCAGCCACACCAGCGGATGGTCGAAACGGATCAGCGCCCACGTTGCGACCGCCAGGATGCCGAACTGACGCGCCGCAATGATGAGGTGGCGAGCGCCCGATTTGTGGTGCAACCGCCGCATCTCGTCCCTGGGGATGGCTTCGCCGAGCTCAGCACGCAGCGGTCCTGCGTGCATCGAGTAGTAGTGGCCTTTCACGCTTCTATGAATTTTAACAGGTCCACAGTCCTGGGTCACAGGTCCTTGGACCCAGGTCCTTGGATCCCTAGGTCCCAACTGTTCGCGGTCGTACTCTGGTCAATGCGACACCGATCAGAACAGCGAGCGCACCCAGCAGGCGGCCAGGCGTCAGGCGCTCGCCGAGAAATACGACAGCAGTCAGCATCGCCACAATCGGAATGACGTTCGAATACAGCGCGGTCCGCGCGCTGCCAATTTCGCGGACTGCCATGTACCAGATCGTGTACGCAACGCACAGCGCGAACAACGCGGAGTAGAGGATGGCCATCCACGTCCCTGCGCTGAGCGACAGCCACGGTGTCGCACGCAGCTTGGGCAACATCACCGGCACGTAAAGGACCGTACCGATCGCCATCGACAGGCCCGTCACGCCGACGGGCGAATGGCGCGTCATCAACGGACCTGCGCCCAGCGTGTAGACGGCCCAGCAGCACACGGCGCCGACCATCATGAGGTCACCGCGGAGCGACGTCTGTTCCTGCCCGCCGCCCTGCCCCACGACGATGTAGATCCCCGTCAGCGAAAGCGCGGCCCCGACCCAGTGCAGCGGCCCAAGCCGTTCGTATCCGAGCACGGCGGAAATGATCCCGACGACAACCGGCGTCGCCGCCAGCGTCAGCGAGCTGTTGGCGACGCTCGTGAGCGCAAGACCGCCGACGAACAGGTATTGATAGATCGCGTGGCCCACCGCGCCAAGCGCGGCGAGCACGAGCCAGTCCCGCCGGGTGAGCGCCGCGGACGTGTGGAAAATGCTGTCGACGCCCGCGTCACCATCACGCCGCACCGCGCGGTTCATGACAACGATCACCACCAGAAAGACGGTGGACGCGATCAGCATCCGCAGCGCATTGAACGCCTGCGGATCGATCTCTTCGAACGCGTTTTTGACGATGGAGTAGTTGGTGCCCCAGATGACCGCCATCAGGAGCAGCAGCGCGTCGACGGAAGGGCGCCGGCCGGCGACAGGCGTGGGGGAACCGGGGGCCAAGACGAGAACGAGTATGGCAGGGAGGAGCCTGGCCCCTCCCTGCCATTACTGAAAGGATCGTGCCTGCCGCGTTCTTAGAATCGCGGGAGGAAGAACAGGATCAGCGAGATGAGCAGGACGTAGATCGAGAGCGATTCGATCAGGACGAGGCCGAGCAGCAACGCTCCACGGATGTCGCCGACCGCTCCGGGGTTGCGGGCGATCGCCTCGACGGCTGAACCGATGGCCCGGCCCTGACCGAGAGCGCCCAGGCCGGCGGCAAACGCCAGCGCGAACCCGGCGGTAATGATCGACCACTTGGCGACCTCGGTCTTGTTCGCGACTTCCTGCGCGTAAGCAGGCGCGAAGAATGCACCCGCCGCGACCAGCAACACAGTCATCACAATCGTACGTTTACTCACGATCCAGGCCTCCTCGAACAGTTCTCAAAACGCAATTATCAGTTGTCAATGCGACTCACGACCCTCGACTATCGACGTCACGCGGCTGCGGCAGCGGGCGCGTGGTGGTGCTCGTCTTCGTGGTGCTCGATGGCGACCGCTCCCTGCAGATAGATGATCGACAGCAGCACGAAGATGAACGCCTGCAGGCCGCCGGTCACGAGACCGAGCAGCATCATCGGCAGCGGCACCAGGAACGGGATGATGGTGAAGAGAATCAGGATCACCAGTTCCTCGCCGAAGATGTTGCCGAACAGACGAAGCGAGAGCGACATCACGCGCGCGAGGTGGCTGATGATCTCGATGACGAGCATCAGCGGCGCCATCAGAACGGGTGATCCCGGGGGGACGGCGAAATGTTTGAGATATGCCCAGAAGCCCTGCGCCTTGATCCCCTGCACGTGGTAGTAGACCCAGGTCGTGAGCGCGAGACCCAGCGTGACGTTGATGCTGCTGGTCGGCGCCATCAGGCCGGGTACGAGCCCCATGTAGTTCGCGATGAGGATGAACAGGCCGAGTGTTGCAATCAAGGGGAGGAACTGCGTGCCCTTGGGGCCGATCCAGTCGGTCAGCAGCCCCTGGAGCGCGCGGATGCCGTCCTCGAGCACGATCTGCAGCTTCCCGGGATTTTCCACGCTCAGCCGCGACCGCAGCAGCAGGCCGAGCACGGTCACACCCGCGACGATCAGCAGGATCATGACCATGTAATTCGGGATCGGATGATGGCCCGAAAAGTGATACCCGACGGCCTCACCGCCGGCGACGACGAGCGGACCGAGCAGCGCGTTGACCGCGTCGACGATCCACAGCGGATGTTCGAGACTTTCCATTCAGAGATGTTACGGACGATTCTTTGTCAGAAGGCGCGCGGCTTCGACAGCGGCAGCCGCGACGACCGAAGAGGCACCCGCCAGCAGCCCCAACGGGTGCAGGCGCAAACGCGCAATCATAACGTACGCCAGAAAACCGAGTAAAGCGTAGCGCCCCACCAGACGGATGGTGGCCGTGCGCACGAGCCGCGCGCGATCGGCGCCGGCCTGACCGGAGACGACGGCAGCCAGCGCGCCGGTTCCGCTGGCCAGCGCGAAGCCGCTGACGCCGATCAGCACTCCCCCGCCAACAACCCCGAGCGCAGCCCTGACACCGGACACGGCCATGGCGATCGCGGCCATCACCACACACAGCAGCACCGCCGTCCGCGCGAGACGGCGAAAGAAAAGAGGATCGTCGTGCACTTATTTCAGAAAGCGTTTTGCGGTCCGATAGAGGTTCAGGACACCCGCCACGACGCCGAGGATGAAGCCCAGGAAAAACACCCAGCTGCCGAGGCCGGCGTAGGTCATGAGCATGTAGCCCGCGCCGGCGCCGATCATCACGGCAAACACGAACGTCAGACCCACCGTGCTCAGCCCGCCGAGCGTCCGCATGGTCTCGGCGGTGCTATTGCGCTTCTGTTGTGACGACGGGTCCATCTACCTCCCGCTTTCGCAGGAGTATACTCGCTGGAAGAGGCCCCCCTATGAAAAGCGCCGTGTTTACGCTGGTCGCCGGTTGCCTGTTGGCGGCGGCAGCGCCATCGGCACAGACGCAGCCCGCCGACGGACGGACGCAGAGCATCTATGTCGGCGTAGTCGACGGCAAAGGCGACGCCGTCACCGGTCTGACCGCGAAAGACTTCGTTGTGCGCGAGGATGGAGTCGCCCGCGAAGTGCTGCGCGCCGAGCCGTCGAGCGAGCAGCTCGACATCGTGCTGCTCGTCGACGACAGCCAGGCGGCAACGGAAATGATCCCGCATATGCGGGACGCCCTCACGCGTTTCGTGGCACGAATGCAGGGCAAGGCAAAGGTCGGCATCGTCACAGTCGGTGAACGTCCGACGTCGGTCGTAGAAAGGACGAGCGATCCCGAGGCATTGAAGAAGGGCATCGGCCGCATCTTCGCGCGCGGTGGGAGCGGCGCCTACCTGCTCGAGG
>JACDCA010000091.1 GCA_013694635.1 Acidobacteriota bacterium
CAGCCAGGCAGAGCGTTGACCAGATAGCCGCGACGCATAGATGTCGAGCCGACGTCATGCGCTTGCGCCGAGCTGGAGGGAAGAGGTTACAGACGAAACAGAACGGGCCCGCGAGGCCGCGGACCCGTTACATGAAATAGCGTGGAGCCGAAGGTCGTTACTTACCGAGACGGGCTGGCCACGTCGTCGCCCCTGGCCACGACGCCCGCCGTGATAGCCGCCGCGGCCGCCGCGAGCAGCCACCACGCTGCCGGGTTGCCGCAGTCGATCACGACGTCGGTCTTGTTCGGCTGCTGCGTCAGATCGAAGTCCCCCTCGGTGCAGACGATGTCGTACTCGCCCGGCTTGTTCTTTTTCTCGCGGAGCAGTTCGACTTCGTACTTGGCCAGATCGATTCCCGGCAGCGCAAACTTCGCATCCGGCTCGAGCGGAACAACCTGCGTGACATTCCCCTGTCCGGCACCGGCAACAATCCGTCCCCGGACCCTGTACCGATCGTACCGGCCGTTTTCCTTCTCCGCGTCCTTGGCGATGCCGCTGATCGACCCGGCACCCTGACGGTTGCCTGCGGCCGCCGGCTGCAACGTCATGACTGTCGCCATCGTCACTGCCATACCCAGCGCCACTATCTGTCGCGTTCTCATACCTGGATTCCTTCCGTCCAATGACTACTGCCGGGACAATATTCCCTCGTCCGAAAGCAGCGGTCAAGCGACTGGCGGAAGGAAATGTATCGGTCCAACACCTCGTGTATCGATTCGGATACATCAGGCGCCACCCCTGGGGCGCATCAGATTGAGCCGGCGCATTTTTCGATACAAATTCGTCCGCTGGACACCCAGAACCTTGGCCGCATCGGCGATCCGGCCGTGCTGGTGCTGGAGCACCGCCCCGATGTACTCCGTTTCGAACCTGGCGCGCGCCTGGCGCAGCGTCATGTCCGCCCGAACCGTGCTGACGCTGCCGTCCAGCTGCGTGTGCATGAGGACGTCTTCCAGGCGGATAAGTCCCTGTGGAACCAGGAGGATGAGCCGTTCGAGCATCCCCTTCAGTTCGGGGACGTTGCCCCGCCAGGGGAGCGCCGACAGGAGCGTGAGCGCCGGGCGGGTCAGCGTCTTGATCGGCTTTCCGTTCGCCTGGCAGATGTCCTTGAGAAAGTGCGTCGCCAGCATCGGGATGTCTTCGCGACGCTGCCGGAGCGACGGCAGGTCGATCCGGATCAGGGAGAGGCGTTCGTGGAGATCGGGTCGCAGGCGCCCTTCTTCGAGCGCCGCACCCAGCGAGGCGTCCGCCGACGCAATCACGCGAACGTCCATCGAAATGCGGTGGCGCGCCTCTTCGATGAAGACCTCGCGGTCGCGCATGACCCGAACGAGCCGCGCCTGCGCACGCGCTGACAGCTCGGAGACGTTCTCGAGGAACAGCACGCCACCGACCGCGTCGTGCAGCCGGCTCCCGCGGCGTATCCGTTCGAGGCTGCGGCGCTCCGGTGCGACGCCGCCGGGGCGCTTGATCATCACGCCAAACAGCTCGAGCTCCACCTCCTCGGGCACCGGAGCCGAGCAATCGACCTGGACGAACGGCGCGGTGGACGGACCGTGCGTGTGGATGGCGCGGGCGATCATTTCGCGGCCACTGCCTCGTTCGCCGCAGATGAGAATGCCGCACCGCCCTGATGCGGCGCGCTGTACGAGATCCATGACCGGACGCATGGCCGGAGAATTCCCGACGAGCCCGTAGACGGGGGACTCCACCGCGCGAGGGGCCGGGGACGCAGCTGCCAGGCTCGCCTGTTCGCGCGCATTGGCAATCAGCGCGCGCAAATCGGAGGCGATCGCTGGCCGCGGCAGCACGTCGAAGACTCCCGCGCGAATCGCCTCGGCCGCAGCGTACGGCCGTGCCGGATCGGCCACGCCGATGACCACCGCGTGCGGATGCTGCGACCGGACCGCCCGCGCGATCCGAAGCGCTTCGCCGTTCTCCCGCAGGTCAATGAGGCACAACGACACCGGGTCTGCGAGGTCGCTCAGCGACTGGCGCCCGTTGACCGGCACGGCCGAGAAGCCCAGCTCACGGAGCAGCGCCTCCATGTCCTCGCGGCTCGAGTGACCTGCCGCAAGCAGCGCGGTGGACGTCGTCGAAGTTCGGTTCACTGTTTGACTGGTTGGAAGTTACCCGTACCCGCCGAATCCGTTTCGATGCGGTGGAGCGTTCCGTCGGGACGGTAAATCAATCGGCGATCGGGCTTGCCACGTCGCTGCGTGTCCATGGACAGCGTGGCAAGGGTGCCGCCCGCATACGTGGACCACTTGTCAGTCGAGCCGTCCCCGTCCGTGTCTTCCTC
>JACDCA010000104.1 GCA_013694635.1 Acidobacteriota bacterium
GCGCAGCAGAATCAGCAGGGCGGTGGGGGGATCGGCATTCCCAATGGACCGGCCTTCAATCCCAGCGCGCAGGGGCGTGCCGGGCGAGGTGACCAGCCGCCTGACGCTGCGGCGCTGGCGGGGATGCAGGCGGCGGCGAAGATCCCAGGGCTAACGCGCGCGACGTTGCGCGGCGGCTACACGCTGGCCGTGATGAAGGCGAACGTCGCGACCGGACAGGCGGAAGAGGTCTGGCACAACGAGCCGAACGATCGCATGTTCGGCAACATCGGTAACGCCCGTCTTGCCGGAGACTACCTGGTGTTTCCCTTGAACGTCGGGGGTGGTCGCGGCGGTCGCGGCCGCGGCGTCCAGGCTCCCGAGCCGCAGCCGGCAGGTCCGGTCGACGAGTGGGATCGCTACTACTCGCTGAACATCGCCGTGCGCTCGAAGCCGGTCCTGCTCACGACGAGCGACGGACTCATCGAGGACCAGACCTCCGTCGCGGTGTCCGGCGACCAGAAAATGTTCTACTACTCCACTAACGCCGGCGACATCGACCGCCGCCACATCTGGGCTGTGCCGGTCGCCGGCGGAACGCCGCAGCAACTGACGACGGGCAAAGGGATCGAAACGTGGCCGGTGCCCCTCGCCTCAGGAAAGCTGCTTGCAACGCTGAGCGCAGACTGGAAGCGTCCGCAGTCGGTTGGCGTATGGCGGCTCGGCACCACGTCGTCGCAGCCGGCGCAGCAGTACGTGTACCCGACCGCCACCGGACTCAAGAACTTCCCGCTGGACCTCCACGTCGAGCCCACAGCCGTCATGACGACCGCGGCCGATGGCATTAAGGTTCCGAATCAGCTCTTCGTCCCGCGTGATCTGAAGGCCGGGGAGAAACGTCCAGCGGTGCTCTTCGTCCACGGCGGCCCCGCCCGGCAGATGCTGCTCGGGTATCACTACATGCACTTCTATCACTGGGCGTACGGCATCAACCAGTGGCTCGCGAACCAGGGCTATGTCGTGCTGTCAGTGAACTACCGCAGCGGGATCGGCTACGGACGTTCGTTCCGCAGCGCCGCCAACACGGGCGGGCGGGGCAACGCCGAATACCAGGACGTCGTCGCGGGCGGCAAGTACCTGCAGTCGCATCCCAACGTCGATCCGGATCGGATCGGCATCTGGGGCCTGTCGTATGGCGGCGTGCTGACGGCTCAGGCGCTGGCGCGCAACTCCGACATGTTCAAGGCAGGCGTCGACCTGGCCGGTGTGCACCTCTGGGGGAACTCCATCGATCCGGAATCGGTGTCCTTCAAGTCGTCCGCGATCGGCGCGATCGACGGGTGGAAGTCTCCCGTGCTGCTCGTGCATGGAGACGATGACCGCAACGTCGCTTTCCAGCAGACCACCGGCCTCGTGCAGCTGCTGCGCGCGAGAAACGTCGAGTACGAGTTGATCGTGTTCCCTGACGACACGCACGAATCCATGCTGCACAGCCGGTGGATGTACACACTCGACCGCATGGAGAAATTTCTCGCCAAGCATCTCGGCGCGCCGAAGAGGATCATCACCGGCGCAGGCAGATGACAGCCTTCTAAAGGGCTGGACTAGGTCGCCAACACCACTACGTCATCAACACGACCTTGCCGATGTTTGAGCGGCTTTGAATGAACCGATGCGCGTCGACGGCGCGATCGAGGGAAAAGGTTTTCGCGACGACGGGACGCAAACGGCGGGCAGCAAGTTCCGCCATCAGTGTAGCCATGAGCGGCGCGAGCTGCTGGTGCTGATCCCACAAGTGACCGACATGCAGCCCGAAAACGCCGCGGTTGCGATTGATCATCGACAGGGGATCGAAGCGCGGCGTTGACGTCCACGCACGGAACGCGCGGAACCAGCTGCGGCGTTCTCCTGGTGCCGCTGCCGACAGCCCGAAGATGATCAGGCGGCCGAGCGGGGCGAGCAGCCTGTAGCTGTCGGTGAAACTGCGGCCCCCGATCGGATCGAGCACGACGTCCACGCCGCGTCCCCGGGTGATCTTGCTCACTTCGTCCGCCACGTTCGCGTGCCGGTAGTCGATCGTGTGTTCGACGCCGAAGCTGCGGAGCGCGTCGTGCTTCATCGCCGAGGCGGTGCCGATCACGTGTGCACGGCGCAACCGCGCGAGCTGCGTGGCGGCGATGCCCACGCCGCCGCCGGCGTTGTGCACGAGGACGGTTTCGTTCGGCGACAGCGCCGCCATCCGATAAAGCGCAATGGCGGCGGTCAGATAATTCACCGGAACAGCGGCCGCTTCCGCGTCGCTCAGGTGGTCGGGAAAGTGAAAGCACTGCGGCGCCGCGACGACGACGACATCCGAATAGCCGCCGAATTGCGTGAGCGCGATGACGCGGTCCCCGTGGGTGAACCCGGTCACGTCGGATCCGATGGCGTCGACGATCCCGGCCACTTCGTAGCCGACCACCATCGGCGGCTTCGGTGCGTCGGGGTAGAGACCGAGTCTCGCCAGGACGTCCGCGAAGTTGATGCCGGCCGCTCGAACACGGATGCGGAGCTCGCCGGCGGCAGGGGTCGGCTCCGGTCCCTCCCGCATTTCGAAGACATCCGGTGGACCGTACCGCGCGACGACCGCCTGGCGCATGCGTAAAAGCTACCAGCTTCCAGCTACCAGCTGCCAGCCCCGAGGCTTCCAGCTGGAAACTGGCAACTGGAAGCTGGCAGCTATTCCCCCGCCAGTATCGCGAGCAGCGCCTTCTGCGTGTGCAGCCGATTCTCCGCCTGATCGAACACCACGGACACGGGTGAGTCGATCACCTCGTCTGTGACTTCGTCGCCGCGATGCGCGGGCAGGCAGTGCATGAACAGCGCCTCGGGCGCCGCGTGCGCCATCAGCCGCGCGTTCACCTGGAACGGAGCAAAGGCGTGCCGGCGCGCATCGGCTTCCGACTCCTGTCCCATGGACGCCCAGACGTCGGTGTAGACCGCGTCGGCGCCGAAGACGCCTTCGATCGGGTCGTTCGTCACCACCACGCCACCGCCGAAACGCGCAACCGCTCCCACGCTTTCGCGGACCGGATGCGGAAGCTCGAATCCCACGGGCGAGGCGACGCGGACCGTTGCGCCGAGCATGGCGGCCGCCTGCGCCAGCGACGCGGCGACATTGTTGCCGTCGCCGACGAACGCAATCGTCCGGCCCCGGAGACCTCCCCACGTGTCGATCAGCGTGAGGCAGTCGGCGAGGGCCTGGCAGGGATGCTCTTCATCCGTGAGCGCGTTGACCACACGCAGGCTTGGTGCGGCATCGGCGAACTCTTCCAGCCGGGCCTGCGCGAACGTGCGGATGACGGCGCCGTACACCCACCGCTCGAGATTCCTCGCGACGTCGGCGACCGACTCGCGACCACCGAGCACGACGTCCGCTGGTGGTTCGACCACATCCCCGCCTAGCTCGTGCACGGCGATCTGAAACGTCGATCGCGTGCGAAGCGAGGGCTTCTCGAAGAGCAACGCGACGTGGCGCCCCTCGAGCGGCCGCACGTGCCTGCGCCCCGCGGCCCGCGCCGCCTTCAACGATGCCGCGAGATCGAGACACGCCTCGAGCGTGAGCGGATCGAAATCGAGCACCGACAGAAACCGTGTCGGCGAGCCGAGCGATAGTTGTTCGTGCATTTCAGTCAACCAACAAGACCTCGATCAGGTCCGGTATTCCGCGTTGATCTTCACGTATTCGGCGCTGAGATCGCAGGTCCACATGCGCGCCGAAGCCGTACCGCCGGTGCCGAGATCCACCTCGACGAAGATGTCCTTGCCGCCCAGGTATTCAGCCGCCTGGGGCGCGCGCTCGTCGTGCGGCACCCCGTCGCGAAAGAGCTCGATCGATCCGATCCGCACCGCGGCGTTGTCGAGCACGAATTGCGACCCGGATCGGCCGGCGACGGCGACGAGCCGTCCCCAGTTGGGATCTCCGCCGTGAATGGCTGTTTTCACGAGCGGCGAGTTGGCGATCGCCCGTGCGGCCCGTCGTGCGTCGCTGTCCGAAGCGGCGCCGGTCACGTTGACGGTGATGAGCTTGGTCGCTCCCTCACCGCCGCGAACGATTCCTATGGCCAGCGGCTCACAGACCTGTTTGAGCGCGTCGATCAACGCGGCCAGATCGCCATCGCCGAGCGCCACGCCCGACACCCCGTTGGCAAGCGCGATCACGCAGTCGTTCGTGGAGCACTCACCGTCCACGGTGATGGCATTGAACGTATCGTCGCAGGCCGCTTTCAACGCGCGCTGCAGGAGGGCCGGCTCCACGGCCGCGTCGGTGGTGACGAACCCGAGCATCGTTGCCATGAGCGGCTCGATCATCCCGGAGCCCTTTGCCATCCCCCCCACGCGTATCATGCCGGCGTCGGCGTTCACTTCGACCGCCGCTTCTTTCGGAAAGGGATCGGTCGTCATGATGGCGCGGGCTGCCACCGCGCCGCCGTTCGTCGAAAGCGAGCGCGCCGCGTCAGCGATACCGCGTGCCACCTTCGTCATATCGAGCTTGACGCCGATGACCCCGGTCGACGCGACGAGCACGTCGGCCGGTTCGCACGACAGCGCCAGGGCCGCCAGCCGCGCCATTCCTCTCGCGTCTTCGAGCCCCTCCGCTCCCGTGCACGCGTTCGCGCAGCCGCTGTTGATCACCACCGCTGAGCCCTTGCCGCCGTTCCGCGCGAGATGCTCCTTCGCGACGAGGACCGGCGCGGCCTGGGCGAGGTTCGTCGTGAACACCGCCGCGAACGAGGCGGGTGCATCCGACGCGACGATCGCCAGGTCGAGCCCTTTTGCCTTGATGCCGCACGACACACCCGCCGCGCGAAACCCCTGCGGCGCCGTTACGCCCCCTTCGATGGTGGTGTAGACGTCGCGCATCAGGCAGGGATCAGCTGCAGTCGCTCGACGTTCGGGCGGCGCCGGCCGACCGCGCGGCCGCCGTGAATCAGCGCCGCGGGCTGGGCCGGCCGGATCTGCGCGCCGTCCCGCAGCGGGAGCGTCACGGCGTACTGGCCGCAACGCCGGAACTGCGCGCACGAGCGGCAGTCGCGTTCGATCTTTTCCGGCACCCACACGTGCGGAACGATCGTGAACCCCAGGCGCACGAAATGCGAGGGATCGTGGGTGAACGCACACAGCGTGGAAAAACCCCGCGCCGCGCCGTCGGTCGCCAGATGCGAGACCAGCCGCGGCCCGATGTGCTGCCCGCGCGACTGCTCGGTCACGACCAGCGAGCGCACTTCGGCGACAACGCCGCTGAGCGGCGCGAGCTCCGCGCAGCCGATGACGGCATCCTCCACCACCGCGACGGTGAACCGCGCGATGTTGGCGGTCACGTCGTCGAGCGTTCGCGGCAGCAGGTGCCCGGCTTCGAGGTTGTCCACGATCAGACGGTGGATAGCTGCGGCATCCGGGGCCGCGGCCTGCCGGAACACCAGGGCCGCCGCCGGTGAAGCGTATTGACGCATTGCGTTCATTTCTGCGCTCCTTCAATGACAGCCGCGAGGGCATCCTCGAGAATGTCGATGCCGGCGTCGAACTCCTCCGCCGTGATGATGTACGCCGGCAGCAACCGGATGACTGTGTCTGCCGTCCGGTTGACGAGCAGGCCGCGATCGAGCGCCGCCTGGACGACATCTGCCGCGGGGCGATCGAGCTCGATGCCCCACATGAGCCCCGCCCCGCGGACGTCCTTCACCGCGGGTTGGCGGGCCGCCAGCGCTTTCAACCGGCCCTCGGCGTGACGTCCCATGTCGGCCACGTGGCTCATTAATCCCGATTCGGTCAGCTCGGTAAGAAACACGAGCGCCGCGCGGCAGGCGAGCAGGTTCCCGCCGTACGTGCTGCCGTGATCGCCGAACGCCGCCTTCGCCGCAACCTTCTCGCTGAACATCGCCGCGGCAATCGGCACGCCGGCGCCGAGCGACTTGCCGAGCGCCATCAAGTCCGGCTTCAGGCCGAGCGCGGCGGAATACACGGGACGGCCGGTCCTGCCGAGACCGCACTGCACTTCATCGGCGATCAGCAGCGCCCCGGTTGCGCGGCAGCTCGCGGTGATCGCGGCAGCCATCTCCAGGCTGAGGGGACGCACGCCACCTTCACCCTGAATCGGCTCGGCGATGACCGCAGCGGTTTGGCCGGTCACGGCGGCGAGCAGCCCCGCCGGATCGTCCGCACCGACGAACGTCACATCGCCGATCAGTGGCTGGAACGGTGCACGGTACTGGTCGTCCCACGTGACCGACAGCGAACCCATCGTCCGGCCGTGGAAGGCATGCTCCAGCGCGACGAATTTCCCTCGCGGCGATCCCTGCGCATGCCAGTAGCGCCGCGCGAACTTGAGGCACGCTTCGACGGCCTCGGTGCCGCTGTTGCAGAAAAATGCCCGATCCAGACCGGTCAACGCACTCAGCCGCGCCGCCACTTCCGCCTGCAGCGGATGAAAGAACAGGTTGGAGGTGTGCAGCAACTCTCTCGCCTGTGCGCCGATCGCGTCCGCCAGCCCGGGGTGCGCGTGCCCGAGGGCCGCGACACCAACGCCCGAGATCAGATCGATGTAGCTGCGCCCCTCGTGCGTATAAAGACGGGTACCACTGCCGCGCTCGAACACGATCTGCCCGCGGCGATACACCTGGAGCACGTTGCGTGCTTCGGCGGCGATGACATTGGTAATTGAAGTCGTGGTCATGCCGTCAGAGTCTCCAACGCAAGCCGTGTCCCGTCAGCCGTGTCGAAGCTCACGATGCCGCGCCCCGAAACAATGGACACGTCGCGCACGCCGCGCACGATGGCAGCCCTGCAGGCCGCAAGTTTCGCGATCATCCCGGAGTGCGCTTCTCCGGACGCGATCATCGTGTCCATCCGGCCGATCGTGAGAGCCGGGATGCAGTGGCCGTGCGCGTCGAGAACGCCGGCGGTTCCACCGGCGATGATCAGGCGGTCCGCCCCGAGGGCGCCGGCGAGATGCCCCGCGAGAGTGTCGGCGTTGACATTCAGCAACTCGCCGTCGGCCGCCATCCCGATGCTGGCGATCACCGGGACGTAGCCCAGACCGACGAGATCGGCAAGCAACGCCGTCGATGCCGGCGCAGGCTGTCCGACAAGTCCCAGGTCCACCGCGTCGCCGTTCGCCGCAGTGAAGAACGGGGCGCGGTATGACAAACCGATACTGGCGTCCGCACCCGTCAGCCCGACAGCGCGGCAGCCTGCGCTGCAAAGCGCCGCCACGAACGCGGTGTTATTGCGGCCCGCGAGCACCGACACGGCGACGTCGAGCGCTGCCGCATCAGTGATCCGCAAGCCGTCCACGAACCTCGGCTCGAG
>JACDCA010000105.1 GCA_013694635.1 Acidobacteriota bacterium
AGGGGCTTCGCCCCTCGGACTCCCCTACACGCTCTCTCGCTCGCCGCTCCGCCGGCTCGCTCCGTTCGCGTGGCTCAACTCGCTTTGCTCGTTTTCGCGTCGCTCAATCACCAGTCCGAAAAACCCGAACGCTTACTGCCTCACTCCTAGCGCGCTGAAGGCCGCCCGCCGGAGCGGAGCGACGGCGTAGAGGAGTCCGAGGGTCAAAGCCCCTCGGATAATTCTGGAGCGGGAGACGGGGATCGAACCCGCGACCAACAGCTTGGAAGGCTGTGACTCTACCACTGAGTTACTCCCGCCTTCGCGCTCGCCGCCTGACGCTCCCTCGCGCTTCGGCGGGCAAGCCCGCGAACCCCATCACCACCCTCGGGAACCCTTAATCGTACCCCACCCCAGCGCTTCCGCGGTCGCTTTTCGCTCAGGACATTCGCCTCGGCCTGCCACGAGCGGGGCCGCAAGCCGAGTCGAATGGTGGCGAGGGAAGGATTCGAACCTTCGAAGCCGCTGGGGCGACAGATTTACAGTCTGCTGCGTTTGACCGCTTCGCTACCTCGCCGCTGATTGTTCTGGATTTGCGCGCTCGCGACTTCCCCTGCGGAACTGTGCTTACTTCGTTCGCCCGCACTCGCGTGCGGCCTGACTGCGCGCTCGCGGGCTCCCCTCCGGCGCTCGCTTGCTCCGTGCTCGTCGTAATGGAGCTGGCGAAGGGATTCGAACCCCCGACCGGCTGATTACAAATCAGCTGCTCTACCGGACTGAGCTACGCCAGCCCAGACAAAAGAGCATTTGTAGCACAGGCCGTGCCACGCGTGCAAGTCAAGCCGGTTCCGGCGCTCGACCAAAAGGGATGCACACGCCGCAAACGGCTGATCAGACACGACTTATGCTGAGTAATCGTCTCTATATTTTACTCGATGTAATCCGGCGCTGGCGAGCCGCCTCGAAAAGAGCCACCCCCACAGCGACAGACACGTTGAGGCTCGAGACTGCGCCGTACATCGGGATCCGGACCAGCCGATCGCAACGCTCGCGCGTCAAACGGCGCAGCCCTTCACCTTCCGCTCCCGCGACGAGCGCCGTCGGAAGCGTGAAATCAACGTCGTCGTAGCTGTCGGAGGCATCGCCCGCGAAGCCGACGGTCCAGACCCCGGCCTCCTTCAGTTCCTCGAGCGCGCGCGCAATGTTTACGACGGTCACAATGCGCACGTACGCGAGGGCACCGGCTGACGCTTTCGCGGCAATGCCGTCGAGCGCCGCCGCACGGCGCTCCTGCCGGACGATGCCGTGTGCCCCCGCTGCATCGACGGTCCGGATCACCGCGCCGAGGTTGTGGGGATCTTCGACGCCGTCGAGAACCACGATGAGCGGAGGATGCGGAGATGCGCCGGCGACTAGGTCCCTTATGCTGTAGTCGCCCGGCGGCTCGAGCTCCGCGACGATGCCCTGGTGCACGCCGCCGCGCGCCGCGCGGTCGAGCGCGTGCGCGTCGGTACGGTCGATCGCCACACCGTGCGAACGCGCCGCCGCGAGCACCTCTTCGACACGCTTGTCTGCGCGAGGCCCGACCCTGATGCGCCGCACGCGCCCCGCACGCACGGCCTCGAACACCGGATTGATGCCGTAGATAACCATCCTAGTCGTTAGTCGTCAGTCGTTAGTCGTTAGTCGGCAGTCACACAAACTGATGATTGATTATTTGCGACTGTTCACTGCTGCCGCGAACGTTGCGGCTCTGTCGCGGCAGCTCAGAATCCGGGCGACCTTCGCGGCGGGCGAGAGCGCGGCGCCGCGGTCTATCGCCGGGACCGCCAGGTCGAGTTCCGGACCGCCCGTTTCTCCGGTCAGCGCGGCGCGGATGGGATGAAACAGCGACTTCCCCTTCAACCCGGTGCGCTCCTTCACCCGCGCTGCCACGGCGCGAAACGCGTCGCGATCGAGGAGCGGTCCGGTAATCTCGCTCGCCAGCGCGATGATGACGTCACGCGCGCCCGGTTCTTCGAGGACCGCGGCGACGTCGTGACGCGCCACGGCGTGCGCCGCATCGAACGCGAAAATGAAGCGCACGCGATCCGGAATCTCATCGAGCCGGTCCACCGACGCCACGGTCAGCGGCAGCAGGGACGCCAGGTACTCCATCGCCGCCTCGGTTCTCTGTTCGATGAAGCCGGCTTTCAGGAAGTAGCGCGACGCCTCCGCGGTGAGACGTGCCGGCGCGGCGGCTTTCATGTAGTGCCGGTTCATCCACGCGAGCTTCTCCGGGTCGAAGACCCCCGCACTGTGGCCGACATTCTCGAGCTCGAATCGGCGCGCCAGCTCCCCGATCGGCAGGAGTTCTTCATCGCTGCCCGGCGACCACCCGATGAGCGCGAGGTAGTTCACGAGCGCCTCGGGCAGGTAGCCGCGCTCGCGGAACTCCGCGACCGATGTGGCGCCATGCCGCTTCGACAGCGGAGTGTGGTCCGGGCCCATGACCAGCGACAGGTGCGCAAACTGCGGCGGTTGAAAGCCAAGGGCCTCGTAGAGCAGCAGCTGCCGGGGCGTATTCGATATGTGGTCCTCTCCCCTGATCACATGCGTAATCTCCATCAGCGCATCGTCCACGACCACGGCAAAGTTGTATGCGGGATGGCCGTCAGAGCGAACGAGCACCGGATCGCCGATGACCTCGCTGCTGAAGGTGACGTCACCGCGGACGAGATCGTTGAACGTCACGTCGACGCCGGCCGGCACCTTGAAGCGGATGACGGGATGCTCGCCCTCCTCCAGGCGCGTGCGCACTTCGTCTGGTGAAAGCTCGCGACACGTCCCGGCGTATCGCGGCGGACGCCCGTTGGCGAGCGCGTCGCGGCGGTCGGCGTCGAGCTTCTGGGGAGAGCAGAAGCAGTAGTAGGCGTGCCTGCCGGCGAGGAGCTCGTTCGCATACGACGCGTACAGGTGCAGCCGCTCCGACTGGCGGTAGGGCCCGTTCGGGCCCTCGACGTCCGGACCTTCGTCCCAGTCGAGGCCGAGCCACCGCAGGTCATCGAGGATGCTGACCTCCGATTCGCGCGTCGAACGCTCGACGTCGGTATCTTCGATCCGCAGGATGAAGGTGCCGTCTTTACCGTGTGCGAGCAGCCAGTTGAAGAGCGCGGTGCGCGCGTTCCCGACGTGGAGCTGACCGGTGGGCGATGGGGCGAAACGTACGCGCATGAAGAAACTATTAACGATGAACGATGAACGACGAACGCAGAAACGATGAACGCTGAATGACCGCGACGGCGTGGGCCGCGATGGCTTCGCCGCGCCCGATGGCATCGACGCCTTCGTTCGTCTTCCCTTTCATGCTGACGTGTTCGATGGCGATTCCCAGCGCGTCGGCGAGACACCGGCGAATGGCGTCCTTGAAGGGAGCGATCTTCGGTCGCTCGAGGATCACAACGACGTCGACCTGCGAGATGTCGTAACCTGCCTCTCGCACCACGCCCGCGGCCCGCTGAAGGAGCAGGACGCTGGACGCTCCCTTCCACTGCGGATCCGAATCCGGAAAGTGGACGCCGATATCGCCGCGGCAGGCGGCGCCAAGAATCGCGTCGGTGATCGCATGACAGACGACGTCGGCGTCGGAATGCCCGTCGGCCCCCTTCTCAAACGGAATCGTCACGCCGCCGAGCACGAGCGGACGCCCCGAGACGAGACGGTGCAGGTCATACCCGATGCCGACCCTTGCGGTCTCGGACAATGACGGGGCGCTTTTCCGCTGCGCGTTCTCGAGATCTTCGGGCGTCGTGATCTTCACATTGGCCGGATCCCCCTCTACGACGCGGACGGCGTGGCCCGCGCGTTCCGCCAGCGACGCTTCGTCGGTCCCCTCGACACCCGAGCGCCCGAGCTCGACCGCCGCGCTCAGCACCGCGCGCTGGAAGGCCTGCGGCGTCTGCGCCAGGTAGATCGACTCTCTCGGAAGCGTCGCGTCGATCACCGGCGCCGCGTCGCCGGCGACAACGCGCTTGACCGTATCGCTCGCAGGCAGCGCCGCGATGGCGCCACCAAAAGCCGCCGCAGCGTCGATGCAGCGGCCGATCAGGTCCGCCGAAACGAACGGACGCGCGGCATCGTGAACGAGCACGATGTCGCTGGCGGCCGGGACGCGGTCGAATGCAGCCGCGACGGAATCCTGGCGCCGTAGGCCGCCGGCGACGACACGGACCGAACCGTGCCGCGACAACCACGAAGGGGGCGCGGCGGCGACCTCGGCCGGTACCGCCACAATCACGTCAGCGATGCGTGGATGAGAGGTGAAGGCGGAAACGGTCCGTTCGAGCATCGTGCGCCCGCCAATCTCGAGCAGCTGCTTGGGAATCGCGGCGCCGACCCGGCGTCCGACGCCGCCCGCCGCAATTATGGCGGTCACATGCATGAACCGGGAATTATGTCACCTCGCCGCCGTGGCCACGATC
>JACDCA010000109.1 GCA_013694635.1 Acidobacteriota bacterium
ACCGTCAGGATGAGGAGCGAAGGCGATGGCTTTTTCATGGTCAAACTCCCGACAAAGGTCATTGGAAAGTGTCGCAGCTTCGCGGATCGCCGCTGTCGAACCCGCGCCGGAACCATTCGACGCGCTGCGCCGATGTGCCGTGTGTGAACTTGTCCGGCATCACGTGGCCGTTCGACCGCTTCTGGATGGTGTCATCGCCGATGGCGGAAGCCGCCCGTAGCCCCTCTTCGAGATCGTCGGGATCGAGCTCCACCTTGCCCTGCTGCGCGCGACCCTGCTGCGCGGCGCTATGCCCCCAGACGCCGGCATAGCAGTCGGCCTGAAGCTCCATGCGGACCGAGAGCTCGTTGCGCGCCCGCGGGTCGCCGGATTGCTGCTGACGAACGCGTGCTTCCACCCCGGTCAGCGCTTGAACGTGGTGGCCGACCTCGTGCGCGAGCACGTAGGCCTGCGCGAAGTCTCCCGGCGCGCGGAAGCGGTTGTGCAGTTCGTTGAAGAGGTTCAGATCGAGGTAGACGCGGCGGTCACCGGGGCAATAGAACGGCCCCACCGCCGACTGCGCCAGACCACAAGTCGACTGCACGGCATCGCGAAACAGGACCGCCCGGGTTCGCTGGTACTGACCGCCAAGCAGCTTTTCCCACGTCTGCTGCGTGTCTTCCATGACCGCATCGACGAAGTCGACCAGCTTTTCTTCCTCGGGAGAGGCCGCGACGGCCCCTCCCGTGCCTGATGTTTCGTAAGAGGAAGGCGTCTGGTTGCCGACGAGCGACAGAAAGTCGACGCCGGTGAACCAGCTCAGAACGAGCAGGACCAGGACGCCGCCGATACCCATGGATACGGCGCCAACGCCTCCGGATCTGCCGCGCTTGTCATCGATGTTGCCGCGTCCGCCAGGTGTCCACCTCATCTGTTCGCCTCCACCAACGGGAATTGCAAGGCAGCCGCCAGACCATAGAGGCCGGCTAAAGCCGGCCCTACCGAACGTCTACGGCGATCTGCCGCCACCGCCCCTGGTGGAATCGCGCGACCGACAACGCGCAGCGCGCGAAATGTCCGGCGAGTATGGCGGTCCAGACCGTAGACGATTGGAGCGTGCCCATGGCCTGCGCGGTGAAGCAGATGCTCAGAGGGATCAGCACCTGTGAAATGAGGGTAATAACGAGGGGACTGCGTGTGTCGCCGGTGCCCTGGAGACCACCCGTGTAGGTAAGCGCGACAGTGATGAAGAGCCCCGACACACTCAGGTAGCGCAATAGCTCGCGCCCGATCTGAACGACCACGGGATCGGTGATGCCAAAAATCGCGAGCAACTGCTCCGGAATCAGCCAGAACAGCGCTCCCACCAGTCCCGCGACACCCAACCCGATGCGCGCGGCGAGGTGGACGGCACGTTCGCTTCGGTCGGGCCGTCCGGCGCCGAGGTTCTGGCCCGCCACGGCCGCGGCCGCTCCCATGAGACCCACCGACGTCCACGTGATCAGCGAAAAGAGCTCCGCGTAGCCGACGGCAAATGCGGCCTGAGCCTCAGCGCTGTGCTCGAGGGATCCGATGAACCGCAGCATCAGCACGCCGGCGATGTTCATCGCCACGCCCTGGAACCCCGCTGGAAGGCCAAACTTAAACAGCGCCCGGATGATGGCCCAGTCCGGCTTCCAGGACATCGATCGCGGAAAGTGGACCACGAGTTTCCCGGCGAGAATCATCCAGATCGCGGCCGAGGAGACGAGAATGCTCGCGATCACCGTCCCCATTGCCGCCCCCTTTGTGCCGAAGGCAGGGATCGGCCCGGCGCCGCGAATGAGAATGACGTTCAGGGAGATGTTCAATACCGTCATCGCCACGCCGAGATACAGCCCCGTGCGCGCGTCTCCCGCCGCGCGCAGCGCGCCGCCGAGCATGAAGAACATCAGCATGCCGATGCTGAAGAGGAACATGATCCGCAGGAACGGAAGCGCCTCCGCCCGCACCTCCGGCGTCGCATTCACGAGCTCCAGCAGCGACGGTGAGAGCAGGTAGCCGAGCGGCGCGAGGATGCCCACCGACAGGATGAAAGCGGTCAGAAATGCCTGGTAGACCGTGCGATCCACCATCTCGTGGTTGTTCGCTCCCGCAAAACGCGCCACGAGCACACCCATGCCCGTGAACAGCGAACTGATGAAGACAATGACGACGAGGAAGATCTGCCAGCTGACGCCGATGGCCGCGTTGGCAGTGAATCCAACGAAGTGTCCGACCAGCGCGTGATCGATGATGCCCTGCAATCCACCGATGGCGTTCTGCAGCACGGTGGGCCACGCGATCTTCCACACGGCCTTGCCGATGGGCCCTTCGACGATGGAACGATCGAGCTTTTTGCGTCCGGGCTTGGAGGCGGCTTCGGCTGGAGGTACGCCAGCAGTCATGTGCGCAGACGACCCGGTCGCCGCCTCCGCCACCGGTGCAGCGTGTATGGGGTTCGGTTCTCCGGGCACGAAGCCGGAATGATAGCACCCGCGTTCGCGCCGGACGCCGCAGGGACGAACGGTGACGCGGTCAGGGCTTCATCGATTTCAGCGTCCTTCGCACCTCTGCGTGCGCCAGGACGACGGCCGGTTGCCGCTGCAGCGCTTCGTAATAGCGCCGCTGAAATCCTTCGCCGGTTTCGGACGCGGTGAGCAGCTTTTCCACTTGCTCGGCCAGCGCCTGCGCGTCGCTGTCGGTCGCCGGCGAATCCGCGGCGAGCGTCTCGTCGATGCGGACGATCAACTCCGAGACAGAGTGCAGCCACGCGAACCACGGGTCGCTGATCACGAGCTGCAGCAGATTGGCGCTCGAACCGACGCTCCCGCGATCCAGTTCGTACGCCGTCCGCGCATCGTCCAGGAGCGCCTTGTGGAGATTCATGAGAGGCATCCGCAGATCGGCAAGCTGCCGCCGGCGCCACTCGACAACCTCCTGGTTGCCGGGTGCTGTCGTCGAGCGCCGGTCGGGCGTCGCCGGCGCGGCAGGGGCCTGCATTGAAGCCGGCGTCGGCGCGGCTGCGTCCCGCAGCAGCGATTCGAGATCCAGCGGCCCCGTGGTCATCTCGATTCTGCCGTCAGCGGTGCGCGGCCATTCCTCCCGCGGTCGATCGCGATAGAGCTCGATGCCGTTGCCGTCAGGGTCCGTCAGATAAAGCGCCTCGCTGACGCCGTGATCGCTCGCTCCCTGGAGCGCTACGTTCGCGTCCTGCAGGCGGCGGAGCGCGTCACCGAGAGACGCGCGATCAGGATAGCGGATGGCGAAATGATACAAACCAGTCGCCCCCTGCGCCGGTGGCCGTCCGCCGCGGCTCTCCCATGTGTTGAGCCCGATGTAATGGTGATAGCCCCCCACGCTCAGAAAGGCCGCCGACGTTCCCATCCGCTGCGTCAATTCGAAGCCGAGAACACCGGAGTAGAACGCGATGGCGCGCTCGAGGTCCGACACTTTGAGATGCACGTGGCCGATGTCGATGCGTGGGTCGATCTGCCTTTCCATGATTTACCGTCGGGGCCCCCTGCACCCCGACTGGCTCGCTTCGCTACGTGGGGCCCTAACGCCCACTCCGCTCCGCTCGCACTCCATCATCGCGCAAGTTGGCACGGCTGGCGAAAGGATCTCGGCTGAGTTAGATTCACGGCATGATCCGCCCGCTACTTGCCGGTGTGGTGCTCGCCACCGCGATTGCGTTCCTGGCGCTCCGCGAATCACAGTCACCGCTCGATGCGCAGGCGCGAGCGGCGCTGTCGCGGATCGACGGCACGGTACGCGTGCCGGGCCTGAAGGCGGCCGTGGAAGTGTTGCGGGATACCTGGGGCGTTCCACACATCTACGCAAAATCAGTGGACGACCTGTTTTTCGCGCAGGGCTACGTGATGGCGCAGGATCGGCTCTGGCAGATGGAGATCTGGCGCCGCACCGTCGAGGGCCGGCTGGCGGAAGTTCTGGGCGCCGCGGCTCTCCCGCGCGACCGGCAGGCAAGACTGCTCAAGTATCGAGGGCCGCTCGACGACACGGAGCTGACGTCCTACCACCCCGAGTCGCGCAGGATCATGGGCGCCTACGTGTCGGGGGTCAACGCGTTCATCGCCGAAGCGACGGCGTCGGGCAAGCTGCCCGTGGAGTTCGTTCTGACGCGTATCCGCCCTCAACCGTGGACCGTCGAAACGCTGCTCTCACGGCAGATCGCTTTCGGCGACGCGACCAGCGAGCTGCAGCTCGCGGCCGCGGTTGCTGAGATCGGAGCGGAGCAAGCAAACCGCCGCCGCAATCCTGATCCGTTCGAACCGCTGGTGGTCCCGCCGGGGATCGATGTCGCGGCGATTACCGATGCGGTCTTCGCGGCCACCCGCGCCGGCGCCCCCGCGCCGCGCCCGCAGATCGAACCCGGCAGCAACAACTGGGTGGTCAGCGGCGCATTGTCAGCCACTGCAAAACCGGTCGTCGCAAACGATCCGCACCGCGAAGTGACCAACCCCTCCCTGCGTTACATCGTGCATCTCAACGCACCCGGGTGGAATGTCGCGGGCGCTTCTGAACCGCCGTTCCTGGGGGTTGCGATCGGACACAACGAACGAATTGGCTGGGGTTTGACGATCGTCGGCACCGACCAGCAGGACGTCTACGTCGAGGAACTGAATCCGGCGAATCCCCAACAAATGAAGTGGAAGGGGGCTTGGGAACCGATCCGGACGGTCCGGGAAGAGATTCGGGTCAAAGGGGAAAACCCCGAACAGTTCGAGATGAAGTTCACGCGTCACGGCCCGATCTTCTACGTGGACGCACCGCGCCATCGCGCATACGTGCTGCGTTCGGCGCTGCACGAGCCCGGGACGGCTCCCTACCTCGCCGGTCTGCGCCTCGCCCAGGCGCCGGACTGTCGCGCGTTTCTCGACGCCGCCGGGTACTGGAAGACACCGTCGGAAAACCTGATTTGCGGTGACGTCGACGGAAGCATTTCGTGGCGCGCCTCTGCGTTGACGCCGGCGCGCAAGGGATGGAGCGGACGGCTGCCCGTGCCGGGGACGGGAGAGTTCGAGTGGCAAGGCTTCCGATCGGACCTTCCTCGGGAACTGAATCCCTCACGCGGCTTCATCGTGACGGCGAACCACAACGTCCAGCCGAAGAGTTATCAGCCGCCGTTCATGTTCAAGAACGCCGACACGCGGTTCGAGCGCATCACGCGGCTCCTCCAGTTGATCCGGCCGGGACAAAAGTATTCGCTGGACGATCACCGTCGCATGCAACACGACGCGTATTCACTGCGCGCGGCGGCGGACGTGGATCTGTTCAAGGGCTGGTCGTCCTCCGATCCAGCCGTCGAACGAGCGCGGGTCATGCTGTCGAAATGGGACGCGACGTACCGGCGCGAGAGCGCCGAGGCCGCGTTGTATGAGGCATGGCGCGCAGGCGGCGCACAGGGCCGCGGCGGAAGAGGCGCGGCACCGGTGCCATCGCCCGTCGGGCCCGGCATGAGCCCGACCACCCGCGTGGAGATCGAGAAACGGCTGCAACACGCCGTCGGGCGTCTGACGAGCGACCAGGGGGCGGACTGGATGTCGTGGCGCTGGGGACGCATGCACATGCGGGCGTTTCCGCATGCGGTCGTCGCGCACTTCGATATTCCGGCCGTCGAACGGGGCGGCGGCGCCGGCACAGTCGCGGCAGACGGCGCCAGCTATCGCGAGATTCTCGATGTCGCGAACTGGGATCGTTCGCTGGTGATCAACACGCCTGGGCAATCCGGGCAGCCTGGCAGTCCGTTCTACGGCAACCTCGCGCGAGACTGGGCGGACGAGCAGTACTTCCCGCTCGCATTCAGCCGGAGCGCGGTGGAAAAGGCAACCGCGCACAGGCTGACCCTGACGAAGTAGGGCATGCGACCCGAAGCACGCCCACAAGCCGGCCAATGCAAATGCTTCCGAATCCGCTGAGGGGCCCCGATTCGTCGAGGGGGGCGCGGAACTGCCATCATGGCCGTGATTCCGGGCACCGGGGTACGGGGCGTTAGCGCTTGGAACTGCTGCGAGGTTCTACAACGAAGAGCGAGAGAGTCCGACGATCCTCGCGGGATCGAAGCCGAAGGCGGAGCTGCTCGGCGTAGTGAATGCCCTCATCATCACCCGACGGCACCGCCATGAGGACCGTTTGGCCGCGCCACGAATGTTCGGTGTATCTCGACCGGGAAGTCAGCCCGAACACGTCACTGCGGCCGGTAAGTCGGTATCGCGCCATGTTGGCGTGGAATACCGCAGGCCATACAGTCCAGTAGTTGCCCGCAACGACCGTCGCCCCGGTACTCAATATGTCGGTCGTCATCTCGCCGAATCGCTGATTGAGAGTCCGCTTGAGCTCGTTCATATCGCGAGGTTGGTGTACCACCAGTATCAGGGTCAGAACTCCTACCACCGCCGGCAGCGCACCGAACAGCCGATCTCCTCCATCATTGGACGTCATGAGGATCGAGAAGCCGACTGTCAGCATCAGGAGACTGGGATAGATGTACCGCACGCTGTAAGAGTTGAGACGAACCCAATCGGTGGTGCCAAGCACCATCCAATAAAACAGCGCGACCGCAATCGCCACCGCGCCGGGTGCCGCTTGCCAGCGTCGCAGCCGCTGATACCGAGCCAATATGATCAGCCAGCCCATGCCTATGATCGCGGCGGCCAGCCAGCCGCGATGCCAGAACAGGCCGCGTGTATTCCGGAGAAGTGTCCACCAGTTCGTCGGCCAGTGGGCGACCGGCGCCAGAATCGCACCGCCAGAGTTCGAGGAGCCCAGGAGTGATGCGCTGAGCAATCCGGCGGCGGCGCCTAGTGCAATGAGCCCCAATCCTCGTAGCGCCTGACGCGGCGCCGCGAACAAGCAGGGCAGAAGCAAAACGAAGACACCGAAGTTCACCCAGTGCGCCAGCACCATAAGGAAGATTGCTGTTGCGGTCCTCGCCCGAGAAGCCGTCCCAAGCGTCAATGCCCCGAAACCCAGACACATACTTATTGCGTAGGGCTGTGTGACGAGCCAGTCGAACTGCGTCTCGAGAGGCACGAGAGCGACGAAAAGAATGTTTGTCAGTGCTCCCGCCGTGACCCACCGCCCCGCCGCTCCCAGCAGCCAACGTCCTGCAAGGAAGGGCACCAGGAGAGCGGCGCCAGTGCTCAGCCATCCCTGGACCAGCAGGTTATAGAAGGGGTTCCGAACGGGAATGGCGAGCAGCGGGACAAGCATGCCGAAACGATCCTGGTCCCAATAAAAGAAGGTCCACTGTTGAAGGCTGACGAGGACGGGTATCAGTGAGTCGGAACTGTGAAACGAGTGAAGGAGACCAAACGTGATCAGGGTCGATCCCAGCGCGGCGGTACCGAAGGCCAACAGGTGCCATCTCCGCCCGTAGGCGGAGTGACTGCCACGCAGCCCGCCGGTCAGTGCGCTGCCTTCATTCGGATCGGCGGGTACTTGCATGCGAAAACAAGGCAGGGTGTCGACGATCGGTGCTACTTGGGCACCTGCACCGAGATGGGCCCGCCGACGCGCGTGACGAGGCACGCAAGCCTGCACTCCGGCTCGTCGTGGCCGATCATCCGCAGCGCCTTGTCTTCCTGCGGCGTCCGTGGGTCGAGGTGCTCGGCGCCGGCGGTGATGTCCACTCGACACTTGCCGCAATCTCCGACCTTGCACTCGTACTTGATGCGGACGCGTTTCGCCAGTGCGAGGTCGAGCAGCGTCTGGCTCTTTCCGAACGGATAGGTTTTTCCAGGCGCGAAGCTGACCGAGGGCTCACCTGACGCTGGCACCGCCGCGGCTGCGGGCCTGGCCGCCGGCTCCGCGGCCGGCGCAGCGGGGCTGGACGCTTTCCCCTGGACGAGGGACGATGCCGTGCCCTGATCGATGGCGGTGCTCAGCCGCAGCACCTGGTTGCCCAGCCAGAGAAGGTCCCCGTCGTGAAGCGGCCATGCGCCTTCGACCTTCACGAACGTCCCGTTGCGGCTGCCGAGATCACGCAACAGCAGGCGTCCGCGCTCAGTCGACAAGGACAAGTGCCGGCGCGAGAGCGTCGAGTCGGACCCGTCCAGCACCGTCGCCGGCGCCGCTCGCCCGAGGATGAGCGTCGTGTTCTCGGCAATGGTGTGGCGCGCGACTTCGCTACCCACCGAATCGTAATGAACGACCGCGTTCCCCGCCGCGGTAGTCTCCGCGAGCAGCCACTGGCGGCCCGCCTTCACGACCGTGCCTGGCTCCAATGTCAGCACGCGTCCTTCGGCCACTTTCAGGAAGACACCATTCTGACTGGACAGGTCGCGGAGCTCGAGACCGCCCGGTCCGTGTGAAATGGCGGCGTGCTGATCGCTCAGCATCGTGTCCTGCGGGAACTGAACAGTGGTCCCCTGACGTCCGATCGTCGTCACGCCCTGTCCGACCAGCGGGAACTCGTCAGCCGGCGTGCCATCTGCGAGTAGCGAGATGAGGCGGCCGGGGCTTTGCGGCTGCGTTGACTCGGCCGGCAGCGGCGTTCCCTGATAGGACTCGCGGGGGGATGCTGCCTCGGGGGCCCTGACTGCCATCGGCGGCGCCGCCAGGAGCTCGACGCGGATGTCTTCGCGTCCCTCGAGCCGCTGTTTCACGATCTCCGCGAGCAACACTCCGTCACGCAGCGCTGCTTTGATGTTGCCGCGACGGGGCCTGATGGCGAACGAGGATGGATGCCCATCGAAGTTCGTCGTCTCTGCATAGTCGGGGCTGAGCAGGTCACCGCCGACGTAGACCCCGGCGCGACGCGACTCGAGGAGAGGACTGACGACGAGCCGGTCGCCATCGCCGGATTCCTTGGGCACGAACTCCACACCCAGGCTCCGCAGCAGCGGGTCGGGGCGGTCGGCCCCGATGCACGCGACGCAGAAGGCCTTTGGAAACTCGAGCTGCACCACTTCACGCGGATAACCGGGTCGTTCGTTCACAGTCGTTCGAATCGACAGGTACTCCTGTCCTTCGTGCGTGGTCACGCCGACGGGATCACTTCCCAGGACGAAGCGGAGGTTGCCGTTGATCATCATCACGTCGAAGAGCTCCGGCGCGAGCGCCTGCGAGACCTTCGGCATGAACCGCCCGCGGTACGACCAGTACACCGGAGACTCGTCCGAATCGCTCTGGGCCTTGGCGTTGGAAATCGCGATCGCCGCCTCGGCCGCCGACGTGCCGCCGCCGATTACGCAGACGGGGGCCCCGACATACTCCTGCGCGTCGTTGAGCCGGAGCGCCAGGTCCTGGACGTTACCCGGAATATCGAGGCGGCGCGGCACACCGCGGCCGAGCGCGAGCACGACGTGCCGCGCGCTGAAAGTCTCGCTCTGTTTGGTGTAGTGGTTGCGCGCCGCACCCTGCCACACGCCATCCGCCGGCCGCGTCAGTTCGAGGAGCTCGACGCCGACCTTTGCGGGAACGCTGTACTTTCGGTAAAGTCCCTTCCAGACCTCGACCATCCGATCCTTGTCGATCGGCTCGAACCGCAGCGCGTCGACCAGTTCCCCCGCTGCAGGGAACGGCATGGTGTCGCCACCGCCGTAATCCGGAAGGATCGGCTTGTCCTTGGCGTAGTCCCGGATCCGCTTCATCAGGTCATCCATCTCGATGACCAGGGCCGCGAGCCCGAGCTCCTTCGCGCGGAATGCGCACGCCGTCCCCATCGGTCCGCCACCGACGATCAGCAGGTCGAGGACCTCGGGCAGCGAGACCTGTGAATCGAGCACGAGCTGACCGTCGGCCAGGCGGTCGGATACCGCTGTCATCGGCGGCGCCGCACCTCGTGTGATGGCATCAACGGCGCGGGCGGAGGCGCCGTGGTGCGTCCGGCCGCACCCGGGACGCCGTCGGGCACCGTCCAGAGGACCTTGTCACCCTTGCCGTCAGGACGCAGATACATGCGCTGCATCTCCTCGTGGT
>JACDCA010000110.1 GCA_013694635.1 Acidobacteriota bacterium
CGCCGCGCGCGCTGACGAAGTCGAACCGGACGGTCAGCCGAACGCCCGCAACATCCCCACCGGGACGCTGAAGACGAACATCTACTATCACCTGGGACTTGCGCACTATCTGAAGGGGGATTTCGCGGGCGCTGCGGAGGCGTACCAGCTTTGCATGCAGCATTCGAAGAACGCCGACATGCAGGTTGCCACCGCCCACTGGCAGTACATGACGCTACGCAGATTGAACCGCGTGGCCGACGCGCGAAAAGTGCTCGAGCCGATCACCGCCTCGATGGACGTCTTCGAGAACGGCTCGTACCACAAGCTTCTGCTGATGTACAAAGGTGAAACTGGAACGGATGCGCTGCTCTCCTCAGTGAAGGCCGGCGGACTCGATGGTGCCACCGTCGGCTACGGTGTGGCGAACTGGCACCTTTACAACACCCGTTCCGCGGAAGCCCAGAAGATCCTCGGCGACATCGTCGAACAGAACACGACGCAGTGGGCAGCGTTCGGCTACATCGCGTCAGAAGCCGAGCTCGCGAGGATGCGTAAATGATGGCGGCCAGGCGCTGATGGCGCCGGCACTCAGCTTCGTCATCCCGATGTACAACAGCGCCGGCACCATCGCGGCGCTTGTACACGACATCGAGAACCTGACGATCGACGGAGGCCATGAGATCGTTCTCGTCGACGACGGCAGCTCGGACCGCACGCTGGAGGTGGCGCGCGACCTGGTGCGTACCGCGCGCGTGCCGCTCGCTGTCATCGCGCACGCCCGGAACTTCGGCGAGCACAACGCCGTTCTCACCGGGTGGCGACACGCTCGGGGCGCGCACATCGTCAACCTGGACGACGACGGACAGAACCCTCCGGCGGAGGCGGTGCGACTCTGGGAGCACGCACGGGCGTCCGGTCTCGACATCGTGTTCGGAAACTACGAAGTCAAGCGGCACGCCGCGTGGCGCAACGCGGGCAGCTGGCTGACCAACCGGATCACGGACCTCGCTCTCGACAAGCCGAAGGGGTTTTATCTGTCCAGTTTCCGTTGCGTGAGCGCGTTCGTCGCCAGCGAAGTGGCGCGTTACGCGGGGCCCTATCCGTACATCGACGGACTCCTGCTGCAGGTGACACAACGGATCGATTCCATCACCGTGCGCCACGACGAACGTTATCAAGGGCAGAGCGGGTACACGTTCCGGCGTCTCGTAAGGCTGTGGCTGAGCGCATGGGTCAACTTTTCGCTGCTTCCCCTGCGGACCGCGACCATCGTCGGCCTCATGACAGCGGCCGGTGGACTCCTCGCCTTCGTCCTCGTCGTCTGGCTCTGGACGACCGACCGCGGGCCCGCCTACGGGTGGGGCTGGGTGATGGCGACCGTGCTCGTTTTTTCGGGGACGCAGCTCGTGCTGCTCGGATTGATGGGCGAGTATCTCGGCCGGATGTTCCTGACGGTCAATCAGCGGCCACAGTCAGTGGTGCGAGACGTGATCAGCAGCTCGGACGCGTTACCGTCGAACCAGCTCGAAACGGTCCGTCCTACATCTCGTCCTGATCGTGTTGAAGGGCGCGCGGAGCGCCTCGAAAATCAGGATCTCTCCAAAGAAGGGCCCTGAAGCGGATTTCAGGGTGCCCTTTCCCCAGCCCGTGCCGACAATCACCAACGCCGTGTCGCTGAACCGCTCCACGAGCTGCCGCATCCGTGGCGTCGGAGGTGACGTCATGCAGGGTGCCGGTCATGGCACCGACCGTCCGTTCCCTTCGGCCGCCGCCCGCGGCCATAAGGCAGCGACGATCAACAGAAGAAGGATTCGTCGGCGACCCATTTCCCGCCTCGCAAGGGTAGAAGCCGTTACCTTAGCGGAGTCTGGCAGATTGGGCAACTCCCGCGGATTGGGTGAACTCAGAAAGGATTCTGGATCGTGAGACCCGCGATCGCCTGGCCAGGGTTCAGATGCTCCGACAGCACGCACCGTGCGCCGCTTCTCATGGCGACCGCCACAATCAGCGCGTCCCAGAAGCCGATGTTCGCGTCGTCCTCGATCTGAAATGCCGTGGTAACGTCCGCAGGTGTGATGCCGTCCATGCACCAGGCGGCGTACGTGCTGATGACGCTGCGCGCCGTCGGCTTCGGCAGCGGCGTGCGGATCTTCCGTGTGGCGTTGACGTAGAACTCCTGCAGCACCTGCGTGCTGAGAACGCCGGTCCGATCGACCCACAATGCCCGGAGGACTGCCTTCGCGACGTCGTGCTTTCGGCCAGCGTCGATATCGTGCGCATAGATCAGGACGTTTGTGTCCACGAACGTCTTATCGCTCATGCCACTCGTCGCGGGTGGATTCGATCTGACCACCCAGGTGGAAGCCGCGGTCGAGGAGCGCGAGCGCACGCCGCCGGGCTTGGTCATACGCGTCATCCTCCCCCACCAGCGTTTCGATCTGTTCGGCGAGCAGGCCACTTATAGACGTGTTGCGCCTGGCGGCTAGCACTTTCGCCTTCCGCAGCGTGCGCCGATCGAGTCGCAACGTGATGTTCTGCTTGGTGGTTTCGGGCGTACTCAACTCTGGCCTCCTGCACGTATTATACGTGTTACACGCAGAATGCGTCTTATTCGACCGTGAGTGCCCGACTTGCCGCGTTTGGCTGCTGCTTTGTACGTCATCCTCGTCGCACAGCAGCCCGTTCTGGGCCCAGCCGAACAGATTGCCGACGGCGTTTTTCTGTACCGCCACGACGATGCCAGCGCGCGAAACCGTCGATGCGATCTCGGCGCGGCGACCCGGAACGATTGCCGCGGTGAACGCCGGGTGCTTCTCGCTCGAGATCGGCAGGCCCACGGCCTTCCTGAAGATTGGCGGTCAGGTTGTCAGCGGCTCCAGGAGGCGATCTGGCTGGTCACGATCGACGGCGGCCTGACGCGCGTCGAGGGCGGCCATCAGGCGCAGGGAAAGATGTCCTTGAGTCCC
>JACDCA010000118.1 GCA_013694635.1 Acidobacteriota bacterium
CTCCTGGCAGGATTTTGCGACTGAACGCGCGGAGGCTGCGGCGGCGATGGGCACGACCGCGGGCGGCTGGGGCGATATTCGCCAGCATTCCGCGTTTCATCGAGACACGATAGCCGATCGGATTTTCCCCGCAAAGTAAGAATACCGGACACGTCCGAGTGGAGGTCAGGAGCAGCGTCCTGATCTCCACCTGGTCCGATCGCCCGAAACGGGCGTTCGACGTCGGCTCTGCCGGAGAAACATGCCATGCGTAAGATCTCCTGCCTGGCTCTGCTGCTGTTCTGCGTAACCGGTGCCTTCGCGCAGAAAGGCTCGTACCTTTTCATCTGGGCTGGTGACGACGGCAAGGCGGGGAGCGATTTTCTCGCGGTGCTGGACGCGAACCCTGAGTCGCCCCAGTACGGGCGCGCCGTCGCGTCAATCGCGGTGCCTGGAAAGACCGGCACGCCTCATCACACCGAGCTCGAGATGCCCGCCGGAGGATTTCTGCTGGCGAACGCTTTCGGCAACGGCCGCAGCATGGTGTTCGACCTCCGCGATCCGCTCCGCCCGAGCCTCGTCAGTTCGTTCGGCGACCTCGATGGCTACATGCATCCGCACACGTATGTCCGGCTCCCGAATGGACACGTGCTCACGACGTTCCAATACCGCGGAGGCCACGGACCGAAGGCCGAGGGGGGCGGACTCGTGGAAGTCACGCCGCGTGGTGAGCTGGTCCGCAGCGGCAGCGCGATGGACCCGGCCGCCGCGGCGGAGCTCATTCGTCCGTACAGCCTGGTCGTTCTGCCGGCGTTCGACCGGGTCGTGACGACCAACACGGCGATGCACGAAGCGGACGGGAACGGCCGCACGGTGCAGGTGTGGCGGCTCTCCGATCTGAAGCTGCTGCGGACGATGACGTTGCCGCCTGGCCCTGCCGGATCCGAGCATCAGAACCCGGGTGAGCTCAAGCTGCTGGCCGACGGCAGGACCATCCTGGTGCACACGTTCTCCTGCGGCCTGTACCAGCTTGACGGCGTGGAGACCGACCAGCCCTCGGTACGTCATCGGCTTACCTTCAAGGACACGGAATGCGCCGTGCCGCTGCGCATCGGAACGTTCTGGGTACAGACGCTGTCGAAGACCCACGCGCTCGCGTCATTCGACCTTTCGGATCCCGCACAGATCCGCGAAGTGTCGCGCCTCACCTTCGATGACAAGCAGACGCCGCACTGGATCTCAGCCGACCAGGACGGCGGCCGCATCGTCATGAACTCCGGCGAGTACGGCGACCACCGGCTGTTCATCGTCAACTTCGACAAGAAGGCGGGCACGCTGGCGCTCGACACACGCTTCCGCGATCCGGGCAGCGACCGGCCAGGGGTCAGCATGGACGGGAAAAGCTGGCCGCATGGATTCCGCGGCGATGCCTACGCGCACGGCGCGGTGTTCGCGCGGAACGATCGCTGATCGCTTATCGTTAATCTCAAGACAGATCCCGAATCCCGAGTCACGAATCGGGCGGGATGCGGATGGGGGATGGGGATGGTTCCTGAGATGAGAGATGAGCGATCAGGGATCAAGGCTCGCGCAGCGAGCCGCGTATACTCCCCTCCCATGAACCACCGCACGCTCGTTTCGGCGCTTGTCTTGCTCCTGCTCGGCGCCCCGACTGCCCTGGCTGCGCAGCCGGCCGCGACACAGCCAGCCGCGGCCTCTCTCACCGACGCCCAGATGGAGCAGTTTCTCCTGACCGGCAAGGTCGGGCGCGCGCGCGAGCTGGACAAAGGGGTGACCGCCTCCACGCGCGCCACCCTCACCGATGGGACGCTCACCCACGACGCGCACATCCAGAGCATCGATCAGTCGAAGCAGGAGTTCAAAGGCGGCCCCGTCCCGGAGTTCGACTTCCGCGACAAGTGGCAGTTCAACGTCGCGGCTTACAAGATCGACCGCCTCATCGGTCTGAACCTCGTACCCGTGAGCGTCGACCGGGCATGGAACGCGCGCGCCGGCGCCTTCACCTGGTGGATCGACGACGTGCTGATGGACGAGGGAGAGCGGCAGAAGAAGAAGGTCGACCCGCCGGACGCCGTGTGCTGGAGCGAACAGCTCTGGTTGCTTCGCGTGTTCGATCAGCTGATCGACAACAGAGACAGAAACCTCGGGAACAGCGTCATCTCGAAGCGCTGGCGGCTGTGGGCGATCGACCACACGCGAGCGTTTCGCTATTCCCGGGAGCCGCGTAACCCCGCGCTCCTGATCCGCATCGATCGCGCCGTGCTGCAGCGCCTGAAGGCGCTCGACTTCCCCACGCTCAAGCGCGATGTCGGGCGTTACCTGAACGACGCCGACATTCGCAACCTCCTGTCACGTCGGGACGGCATCGTCGCGCATTTCGAGAAGCTGGGGGAGGGAGCGCTCTACGATCGTCGGGACCCGGCCGCCGGGTGCCAAGTGGCGCAGCCATGACCATGCCCATTGGCGTGTCACGGCGTCGCTTCGTTGGCGGGCTGGCCGCGGCCGTCGGTGCGTTGGGCACCACCGCGCAGACGTCCTCGATCTCCCAGGCTCCGCTGGTGCGATCGACGCGAGCGCGGCCGCGGCTCACGATTCAGGAGTACGACGCGGCGGCGAAGCTCGCGTACAACGAGAATCCCTTCGGCCCTCCGGAGTCAGTCGTGAAGGCCATGGCCTCCGCGCACCGGTTCGGCAACCGCTACAACTATCCAGACGCGGACATCGTCGAGGAAATCGCAGCGCACCACGGCGTCACGCGCGAGAACGTGCTGCTCGGCGCCGGCTCGAGCGAGATCCTTCAAGTGGCGGGGCGGACGTTTCTGCCAGGCGGACGAAAAGTGGTGGGCGTCGCGCCGACGTTTGCGGAGGTCTACGAGTACGCGTCCGGCGTCCGCGCCGAGTCGATCATCCTGCCGCTCCGTGACGACCATAGCCAGGACATCAGCGCGCTGGTCCGCGCGACGCGCGCCAACCATCGTGACGTCGGTTTCGTCTACCTCTGCACTCCGAATAATCCCACTGGTGTTGTC
This sequence comes from Acidobacteriota bacterium, assembly GCA_013694635.1. Classification (GTDB taxonomy): domain Bacteria; phylum Acidobacteriota; class Vicinamibacteria; order Vicinamibacterales; family 2-12-FULL-66-21; genus JACDCA01. The sequence goes on from JACDCA010000118.1 coordinate 3,030, forward strand.
GTCCCCAGGAAAGAAGTGAAGCTGCTGCTGGACGGTGTGCCAGACGATGTGCCCGTGCTGATCGATGAGGCGTATCACCACTACGTCGAACATCCGGACTACGCAACGTCGATCCCGTACGTCGTCGAGGGGCGGAGCGTCATCGTCGCACGGACGTTCTCGAAGATCTACGGCCTGGCGGGCATGCGCCTCGGCTACGCGATTGCACCCGTCTCACTGATCGACCGGATGCGCCCGCACGCGAGCGGAAGCATCAACGCGCTCGTGAAGTGGGCGGGGGCCGCGGCGCTGAGAGACACAGCTTCAGTCGAGCGCGTGCGCAGCGCAACGCTGCAGCTGAGAAAGAGCACGACGGCGGAACTGGGGAAGCTTGGGTACACGGCCCTGCCGTCAGAAACCAACTTCTTCATGGTCCATTTGACGCGCGAGGTCACGCCGGTGATCGACGCATTCCGCGCGAAGGGGGTGCTGGTCGGCCGTCCGTTTCCGCCGATGCTGGAGCACTTGCGCGTCTCGGTCGGCACGCCGGACGAGATGCAGCGCTTCCTCGCGGCGTTCCGTGAAGTCATGCGCACGTAACACGTAGCACATCGCACGTTTTTTTGGAGGTCACAGTGGCGAAAAAGACGGTCCACATTAAAGAGGAGGAAGGGCAGATGTTCCGCATCGCCCGGGGCATCTTCTCCCGTGAGGAGTTGCGGGACCTGGCGTCCCGGATGGTCGTGCTGAAGCGATCCAGCCGCGCGTAGCACATCGCACATCGCACGTCGCACGTCGCACGTCGCACGTCGCACGTCGCACGTGATTCAACGAACGACGATTCGGCCTTGCAGTGACCTGTTGTCGAAATCGTCGTGATCGTGGAAGCCGCACGTGCGGACGATCACCATGTTCCCGGTCTCGCGGGAATCCCCAGGCCTGAGCAACCCGACCTGGTTGATCTCCGGGCACAGAGTGTGTTCCGGATGCGGATCGGACGTCATGTCGTGCGAGCGGTTGTGATTGTTGGTGAAGAGCACGCGCGTGCCGGGCGGCACGACCAGCTCGTTGGGACTCACCACACCGTTGGTGCCGATCGTGATGCGGAAGGTGTTCCCCGGCGGGGCGGGACCGGTCGGGGGAGCGCTGCCTCCGCAGGATCCGGCGGTGACGCTCAGTGCGAGCAGGAGGATGGCAGTCGAACCCCGACTCAAAACCTGATCCCGGCCGACAACGAAAACACGCGGTTCCGCACCGTCACATCGTCGCTCGTGTCGGCGTCGATATCGCTCAGGCCGTGCGTGTAGCGGCCGTCGAACACCCAGCGCCCCATCTGCATGCCGAAGGCGCCGACGACGCCAAGGTCGAAGTCCTCGACATCGTCTTTGAGATCGAGCTCCTCGGTCGATCCTCCAAACGACGTGCGGCTCCTCGCGCGCAGGCGGAACGCCATCGAGGGTCCCACCGCGGCGTAGAGATTCCGGCGGATCGAAATCCGCGCCAGCAGCGGCACCTCGAGATAGTCGACGATGAAGTCGGTTTCGATGTCGGCGACGTTGAGCGACGCCCCCTTCACCGTGTAGATCACCTCCGGCTGCGCCGTGAGCCATCCGCGCAGCGGGATCGTGACGAAGCCCCCCGCGAGCAGCCCGACCCGTCCACTGGTCGGGACGGCCCCTTCGCCGTCGAATGACACGTCAGCGTAGTTGACGCCGACCTTGGCGCCGTACGACATCTGCGCCACCGCCGGTACATCGGACGCGAGCGTAAGAAAAAATACGAGAACTGGAACCCGCATCGTTACGCCAGGAACCCCGGGCCGCCACGGAAGTTCTGGCCGAGGACGACGGTGGAGTCCGCGCCGAGCCATCGATCGATCACCGTCGCGTACACGGAGCGGAAATCCGTTTCGTGGCGGACGTCATTCCCGTTGTTCTCGAGCGTCGGGTTGTCGGCCCCGGCGCGCAGGTCGGCGGCCGTGCCGTACAACCCTCCGCGGACGCCACCACCCATCGCGAACATCAGCCCCGCGGCGCCATGGTCCGTCCCGGCGCTGCCGTTCTCGCTGACCCGGCGGCCGAACTCCGAGAACTGCAGCAGCAGCGTGTCGTTGAGCAGCCCCTGGTTGAGGAGGTCGGTGTAGAACGCCAGCAGCGACGCGTTCAGCGTGTTCATCAGCGTGTTGTACGACCCGTTGGCGATGTTCGTGTTCTGCCCGGCGTGCGTGTCGAAGCCGCCGGTCTGGACCCAGAACACCCGGGTTCCGATCCCGCGAACCATCGCGCCCGCAACCGTGCGCAGCGCCTGGCCCAGGCCGTTGTTCGGATACGCGGCCGTCGGCACGTATGTCGTCACTTCGGCGACCCGGTCGAGCGTGGCGAACGCCGCCTGTGACGTGGCGTTGACGAACGCAAGATGCGGCTTGTCCACCGGGAGATGGGACGCGATGCGTGTGGCGCTCTGCCGTCCGAGCGGCGCGTCTGGTGTGTTGGGATTCGGGCTGGCGAATGCGTACTGCACCGGATCCGGAATCGACGGCACACCAACCGTGCGCGCGAGCAGCGTGCGTGGCGTTTCGCGAACAGTGGACCACGCGGTCAGGGGATCCACCGGCGAGGGCAGCATGTCGAGATACCGCCCGAGCCAACCCGGCCCCTGCGGCGACGAAGGATCCGCTGTGGACCAGATATCCGTTCCCTGGAAATGCGAACGGCTCGAGTTCGGGTAACCGGTGCGCTGGATGATCGCCAGCCGTCCGGCGTTGTAGATCGTCCGCAGTCCGACGAGACGCGGATTCAAACCCAGCGGACGGCCCGAGCTGTCAGTCCCGATCTGCAGGACGGTTGCCGCCGGGATCGCGAGCGCTGTTCGCCTCGCGTAGTACTGCGGATCGGTATACGGGATCAGCGTGCTCAGCGCGTCGTTGCCGCCGCTCAAATACAGCACGACGAGGTTGCGGCGCGATTGCCCCTGGGCCATCGCCAGTTCCGAGAGGAAGCGCGGCGCGGCGAATCCGACTGTGAAGGCGGCGACGCCTCCACGCACGAAATCGCGTCTGGTCATGGACATTGCGCCGCGTCTCCTAGATCAACTGATACTCGCCCGACCCGACGATCAGGTGGACGATGCCGGCGCCCTTGTTC
>JACDCA010000125.1 GCA_013694635.1 Acidobacteriota bacterium
GATCTTCCCCCCCGCCACGACCACACGCCCGTTGAAACGGTGCGCGGCGCCAAACGTGGTCCATCGCACCTTCCACGTATTGCCGTCTTTCCAGACGAAGTAGCCCAGGGCCTTCCCTTCCGAGAACGACGGGTTTCCGGTCATCAGGGCGACGTCGGTGTCCGCCGACAGTACCGAGAGCGCGGAGATCGCGCAAACCACAACCACTCCCAGCCGGCATTCTCCGTATCGTGCCTTCGCCGGCACGTCGCACGCGTCGCAAAGACCGGCCCCTTATCGGGCCAGTGACCTCCCGGCGGTCTTGGTCGCCGGTCATTTGAAGAATGAGGCTAAGCATCGGGGTCGATGTCTCGCTGGAATGGCTCGTGGTAGCCCAGCGGTTCATCACGGAGCACGGGGGCACGCCGCGGCTGGCGGCGGCGATGGCGGAGGCGCTGCCCGTGGCTGACGCGTCGACCGAAAGCGTGGTCTCACTGGATGTCGTCGAGCATGTCGTGATGCGCGCGTTCGGGACCCTAGACCCGCACGTCCTGCTGGCCGAAATCCCGGGTGAAGAGCTCGCGAGGTTCGCGCCGGTCAAAGCGCTGGCCGCCCGCGTGAGAGGGCCGATTGGGGACTGTTCCTCAGGTGACCCGGGACATCGCGTCACCGGGACCCGCCGCGTAACCCACTATTTCACCAAACGCCCAGGCACAGACGAACACACTCAGCAATGGCACTGCCCGCACCAGTTCGGCGCGATGGGTCCTCTTGGCAAGGACCCGTTGGACGATGCGGAACAACAGGACCGGAGGGAGTGCCAGCGTGCCCATGGCCATCACCGCGCGCCCAGCCGGCGACATCTCTGCGCGCTTCTGACCGGCGTAGCTTCGTGAGTAGAGGAAGCGCTGCGAGACATAATCGCGCACCCGATAGTGCATCTTGTGGCCGACCACGATGTCTGGCCGGCAGAAGAGCACGACGCCGTCGCGCCGCATCGCGGCGTGCAGATGGTCCTCCCAGCGGCCTTCGGACACTACGGCCCGATATTTCTCGAGCACGGCCCTGCGATACGCGACATTGTTGCCGGTCAGCCACTCGACATCACCGGCGGGAATCGGCGGGAGGAGGTGGCTGTACTCACAGAGGAAAGCCGCCCAGTCGACCAGCCGCTCTGTCGCGGCGTTGCGTACCGTGCCACCGACCACGTCGTGGCCGGCGGCCAGCGTCTCCAGCATTTGCCGGGCCCAGCCTGACGGCACGAGAACGTGGTCTTCGATCACGGCGACCGCATCCGCGCGCGCCTGATCGAAAGCAAGCGCCCGCATCTCGGGAATCGTGGCACCGCGCCCGATCGGCAGGATGGTCGCTTCGGGAAACCGCTCACGCACCGCGCGGCGGACGCCGTCGCCACAGCGGTCAACGACCAGCATCTCTATGGCGACCCCCGAGTTGGCCTCTGCGCGAAGTGCGTCGAGGCATTCGAGCAGAATCGGGAGTCCGTTGACTGAGGGAATGACGACCGACAGATTTACCGGTCGGGTCATTGGCCGGACCCTCTCAGCGCGCCCCATGCTTCACCCGAGGCCCAGGCGCCTGCCAGGAGAAGGAACCAGGGCAGGGCAACGATGAAGCGCCAGCGGCCCGTGGTCGTGCGGGCCACGCGCCGCGCTGCTCTGGCGGCCAGCACGACTGGCACTGCGGGCGCCGCCAGAACTATCTGCCAGGCCGCGCGTATGCCGCCACGCACGCGACCGGCGCCGAACTGCCGGCCGTGCGCGAAGCGGTGGGCGGCAATCGTCCGAAGCGGGAAGCTGCGACCAAAGGCGGCTGTTGCGGCCGGCACTGCCACGAGCCAGCCGCCCTCACGCCGAATCTGGCGATGGAAGTCGACTTCCCAGAAGCCGTCGGCGAACGAATCGGCGTGCCGATCCAGCGCCTCGCGGCGGTACGCGGCGTTGTCGCCCGCAATTTCTCCATCCACGGGCCCGCTGCCGATCGTCTCCGGCATGAAGGCCGAATAGCGAAGGTAAAACACGGCCCAATCGAGCGGCCGCGCGCCCGGAGCAATCACGAGCGGTCCGCCGGCCCCCGTCGCCCCGGCGTCGAGTGCATCGATCATCGACCTCGCCCAAGTCGGGGAGACTAGACAATGACCGGTCGTGAAGGCCACGACGCGACCGCTCGCGCGCCGAAACCCTTCGGCCCAGAGCGCAGGGGTCAACGTCCCCACTGGGAAGCGGAAAAGCCTGACCGGGTTATCGAGCATCCCTGCGCGCGCGACCGTATCATCGCTCGAGGCATCACAGACGAGCAGTTCCGATCGCAGACCGGCACACGCCGATTGCATTTGCCCGACACACGCACCGATCGAGTGCTCCGCGTCGATGCTGGCGATTACCACCGAGAGATCCATGAACTTGTCAGCGACGTGCTGGCGGGAGGCTGGTTCGCGGCGGGCGGCATCGAGATCACACGCGCCAACAACCTGGACGGATCGAAGGGCCGTCAGGACAGGGAGATGCATCGAATAGCCGGCATCGCCAAGACCGATGATAAGTACTCGCATCGCATGGCCAGTCTACCTGCTTGGCGCCCATACGGCGATCGCACCATCGCCAACGGTCGCGGGGAACGTCCGCTCGACGCGCCAGTGCTGCTCGATGCGGTTCGCGAGCGCCGCCAATTCCAGGCGCAACAGCCTTGGGAACGTGGTGACGATGTAAATCCGCTTTCCCCTGTGGGCGTCCACCACCACCTGAAATCGCTCGGGCGATCGCACGAAGAAGTAGGTCTCACC
>JACDCA010000126.1 GCA_013694635.1 Acidobacteriota bacterium
CGACGAAGGCTCGCCGTCCGACTGGCTGCGCGTCGTGATCGACTCGTTCCACGACCGCCGGTCCGGTTACGAGTTCGCGGTGAATCCCGCCGGGGTCAAGCAGGACAGCTACTGGTTCAACGACGGCGACAGGCTGTTTTCAGGCGGCAATTTCAACGCGCACGCCGTGTTTGTGAATCACTGGAGCAGTGGATTGCGGAAGACGACGACCATTACGTGTTCGGCCGTATCAGCCAGCGAACCGTCGGGGTCACCGCGCGGGTCAACTACACCGTGACGCCGGCTCTCAGCGTCCAGATCTACGCGCAGCCGTTTGTATCCGCGGGTGGCTACTCCGACTTCCGCGAGCTTGTCGACGGCCGCGCCCGGCAGTTCGACGCGCGCTTTGCGCCCTATGCGTACGACGGCAACCCGGATTTCAATTACCGGTCCTTCCGCACGACCAACGTGGTTCGCTGGGAATACCAGCCCGGTTCGACGCTCTTCGGCGTCTGGCAGCAGGGACGCGAGGACCAGATCGACACGGGCCGCTTCGACTTCGGTCGCGATTTCCGCGACGCATTCGACGCGCCGGGCCGGAACGTGTTTCTCGTGAAGTGGGCGTACTGGCTGAATTACTGACAGGAGATCAGGAGAAACCGTGATTCAACTAAGAGTCTCCTGATCTCGTGATCTCCTGTGAATAATTCCCGCGCGCAGCATCCAGCTCCGCGGTGATCTCCGCCGCGAGCGATGGCGGCGAGATGACGGTCGCGAGCCCTCCGAAGCCCAGCACCCAGCTTTTCAGCGCCCAGTCGTTGCACACGTCGAGCGTCAGGCGCAGGGACCCATCCGGATCGTCGGTGGCCTGCTGCGACGGATGCCAGATGCGCTCGCGGACGTAGCGCGCGATCGTCGGCGCGAAACGCAGCTCGATCCGCTCCGGCGCCCCCTGGTTGACGCCGAGCGAATGGGCGAAGGCGTCCTCGGGCAGTTCCAGCGGTTCGAAGCGGTCCTCGGTGAGTGAGAGCTGCGCGACGCGGTCTACGGCAAACGTCCTGAGCTCGTTGTACTCCGGTACGAAGCCGATCACGTAGAGGCCCCCCTGTGCGAACACCAGGCGGTACGGCTCGAATGCGTACGTCTTCTCGCGGTTGCTCGAAAACGAGTAGTAGCGCATCGTCACGCGCCGGTGGTGCATCGTGGCTTCGAGGAGCTGCGCGACCTCCTTCGTGCGTGGTGTGACGGCCTGTGCGCCGGGATCCGCTTTCGCCTGCATGACGAGCGGCATACGGTCGAGAAATTGGCGCATCCCTGGCGTCAGCGCCGTCGCCAGCTTGTCGAATGCGCTGCGGACGTCGCGTTCGAACGGCGTCCCTGACAGACATTCGACGAGGGTGCGGGAAAAGTACAGCGCACTCAGTTCGGCGAGCGTGAAGGCCGTGTCGTCGAGGCGGCGGAAGGCCTTCTGTTCGAGCGTCCAGTACTTCTTGCCGTCGTGGGTTTCGTCGAAGAGCGGAAAGCCCGCCTCCTGGAGCGCATCGAGGTCGCGGCGGATGGTCCGTGTCGTGACGCCGGTGAGTTTCGCGAGATCGTCGATCGTGACGCGGCGCGATGCCTCGAGCTCCTTCAGGATCGTCCACTGGCGGATCACCTCCGCGTTGCGGGGCACTAGACGGCCTGGACGTCGGAAACCACATCGGCGGCGGCAAGCCGGGCGATGAATGCCTTGCGGCGCCTGTCAATCCACGCCGCGAAGGCCCAATGCCCGGGCCCCATCAGCGCGAACGAGGAGGGGGAGAGAAAGGCCACCTTGCGCGGCGCGATCAGCGCGAACAGCATCGCAAAGAGCCCGACGCCGGCCGACACGAGATGATGGCCGGCGAGCGCGCGCGCGTCGAAGGCGTCGACGTCCGTCATCCCGAGCGCGGCGCGCCGGCGATGCGCGTGAATGTACATCAGAGCAAAGAGTCCCATCAGGATGAAAAAGCCCAGTCCGTAGATCACCGACGCCCGGGCCAGCTCGTTCGGCGACATGCCGACGACCGGTGCGCTGCTCTGGAGCCCGAAGACCTGCCTCATGAAGGGAGCAGTGTCAGCGCAAACCCGAAGACGGCGTCGCTGAACTCCTCCAGCCGCGAAATCTTGTGTTTCCGCAGGGCTAGCACGCCCGCAATATAACGCAATCCGGCCTTTGACCTGTCCTGTCACACCCTCCTCTTAGACTCCGTGCAGAGAGGGAGGCGTGATGACGCGGATGAACGGGTCGGCGGCTTTGAGGCTCGATTTTGGTGACGTGGCGATGGCGAGGCCTGATCGGGTCCGCCGGGGGTCCCTCCGACTCGCCTCATCAGGGGTGATGCGCGGTCCGGAGAAGTACAAGGTACTCGAACATCGGCGGCGTCAGGCGCAGATCCGGGCCAGACATTTGCTTAACCTGATGGAAGGAGAGTGGTGATGTCTGGTTGCAGACACCGCAATGGCCGGGCGCTCTGTTTCGACTGCTTCAAGGCGGGCATGGAGCGCACACGCGCGCGCCGCGCCGCCTGGACGCAGAAGGAGCTGCCCTTCGAGCATGCCGAAGCGGCGCGGAAGCTCTCCGACCAGGACGTTGCCCACCGCCGCCGGATGCTCGAACACCTCGTGCAGACCGCACGCCGCGGCGCCTGAACCCACCCTACGAAAGTTTTCGTGGCGCGGAGCGGTCCGGGCGTTATATATTGTCCCGCAATATATGGCCCCACAGACCGACCTGAAGCGCGGTACCGCCGAACTGATGGTCCTCTCAGCCATCGAGACCCGGGCGCGGCACGGCTACGAGATCGCCAGAAGCATCGATGATGGCTCCGGCGGTGTCCTCAGGTTCCACGTCGCATCCCTCTATCCCATGCTGTACCGCATGGAGCGGCGGGGTTGGATCAACGGCACCTGGGTCGAAAAGGCGGGGCAGCGCCGCCGCCGGTATTACAAGCTGACGCCGGCCGGACGCAAGGTCCTGGGGCAGCAGCGCGAGAACTGGCGCGAACTGCTCGTGGCGCTGCAGAGCGTCACCGGCATCAATCCCACCGGATAGCCGTCATGGATTTCCGCAGACATGTTCGCGAGCATCTCCCGCCGCTCACCCTCGAGCGGGAGCCGGAGATCGTCGACGAGCTTGCGTTGCACCTCTCGGATCTGTACCGCGAGGCGCGCGCATCCGGCCTCGACCACGACGCCGCGCTCGCCCGTGCGCTCGCAGCAATTCCGCAGCATTCGGACGCGTTCGCTCACGACCTCGAATCGGCCAGCCGGGCGTTGCCCGGTCTGATCGTCGATCGATGGCGCGCGCGTGCCGACGATGACGTTGACGACGGGAATTCATCAGGGAGCTGGTCCATGGTTGCCGATCTTCGCCGCGATCTTCGTTACGCCGTTCGCATGCTCGCGAGAACGCCCGCGTTCACGCTCGTCATCTGCCTGACGCTGGCGCTCGGCATCGGCGCCAACGCGGTCATCTTCAGCGCCGTGGATGCCGTTCTGCTCCAACGCGCCCCCGTATCCGACCCCGCGTCCGTCGTCAGCATCTACACCACCAGCTCTGATGGCCGCGACCGGTTCTCTACCAGCTCCTATCCGGACTACGTCGACTTGCGCGACAGCGGAATATTCACCGCGCTCGCGGCCTTTTCGTCCATTCCCTTCGTGCTTCAGACCGAAGGCGGGGCCGAGTCCGTGCCGGGAGAGCTCGTGACGGGCAATTATTTCGACGTCCTCGGCGTGCCGATTGCGAGGGGACGCACGTTCGCAGCCGACGAGGATAAAGCAGGTGCGCCCGTCCGTGTTGTGATCATTTCCCATGGCGCCTGGATGAATCGCTTCGGCAGCGATCCGGGGATCATCGGTCGCACCATTACGCTCAACGGCAACAGCTATTCGATCGTCGGCGTTGCGCCAGAAGGATTCGTGAGTCCCATTCTCGGGAGGGCGCCCGAGATGTGGACGCCGGCGGCGCTGCAGCCCGAGCTGCGTCCTCCCTCGGCCGGGGTGAGACGGTCGCTCGGCTCCTCGAACCTGCTTGCGGCGCGCGGTCTGCGGTGGCTGAATGTGATCGGCCGGCTGCCGGCGGGCAAGGCCCAGACTGGCGCTGCCTCGGCAGCTGACCTGCTCTCGGCGCGTCTGGACGCCGAATACCAGAGCACGAATCGCGGCCGCAGATTCACAGTCGTGTCGCTCGGCGACGGGCCGGGGGTGAGGACGTCGACACGCCCCTTGCTGCGCCTCCTGATGGGCGCCGTCGTGGTCGTCCTGATCATCGCCTGCGCGAACGTCGCGAGCCTGTTGTTGGCACGCGCCGTGACCCGCCGGCGCGAAGTCGCGATACGCATGGCCGTCGGCGCCGGCCGTGGACGCCTGATACGCCAGTGGTTGACCGAGTCGGTCCTGCTGGCGCTGATCGGGGGCCTCGGAGGCCTTGCGATCGGGACATGGGGCGCGCCGCTTCTGTACCAGTTCGGCATTCCGCCGTCGGTGACGCTTGGCGTGACGCCGCGCGTTCTTCTGTTCACGCTCGGAGTCGCCGTCGCCAGCGGCGTCCTCTTCGGCCTCGCGCCCGTCATGCAGACGCTCCGGCGGAACACGATCGACGCCATCCGCGACGAAGGTGGCGCCGTCGCGAGCGGCGCCGGCGCCACTCGGCTGCGAAGCATGTTCGTGGTCGTGCAGGTCGCGCTGAGCCTGATGCTGCTGGTCGGCGCGGGGCTGTTCGTCCAGACGCTGAAGAACGCGACAGCGGTCGATCTTGGCTACGACGTCGACCGTATCCTGCTGGCCGAGATCAACATGGACGTCCGCGGCTACTCGCAGGATGCCGGGCAGGCCGCTTACGCGCGGCTGCTCGAGGGGGTGAACGCGCTTCCAGGCGTCGAGTCTGGCGGCGCGGCGCGCGTCACCGTGCTGAGTGGCGGCGCCAGAACGATCGGCGTGAGTACCGACGGCCGGCCGGTCGCCAACGACAACAGCAACGCACTCGACGTCCGCGCGAACGTCGTCAGCGATCACTACCTGGAGGCGATGGGGATCCTGCTTCGCAGCGGGCGCAACTTTCTGCCGGCGGACGCGCCGGGTGCGACGCGTGTGACGATCATCAGCGCGTCGCTTGCGGCCCGGCTGTTTCCCGGTGTCGATCCACTCGGGCGTACCGTGATGGCCGGCAACGATGCGCTCCAGGTGGTCGGGACGGTCCCCGACACTGTCTACCGGAGCGCGATCGAACAGAATCCGCCGCCGTTTCTCTATGTGCCGCTCGCGCAAAACTACGAGTCGGGGATCACGCTCCACGTGAGAGCCAGCGGCGATCCCAGAGCGCAGATCGCACCGCTCCGCCGCGTTCTGCAGGAGATCGATCCGCAGCTCGTCCTCGGACGGCCGCGTCTCCTGAGTGACGAATTCGCACGCTCAATCGGAGATCAGCGCATGATGGCGACCCTGGTCGGGCTCTTCGGGCTGCTGGCGCTCGTGCTCGCCGCGATCGGCCTCTACGGTGTCATGGCCCATCTGGCGGGGCAGCGGACGACCGAGATCGGGATCCGTCTCGCGCTGGGTGCGCGGCCGTCGTCCATTCTCAGGCTGATGCTGACCGACGGCCTGCGGCTCGTCGTGATTGGATCGTTGCTCGGTTTCGTTGGCGCCTTTGCCGGCGCGCGCTACGTCCAGAACCAGTTGTTCGGCGTGGAGCCGACCGACGCATTCACCTTCGCCGGTGTCTGCCTCACGCTGCTCACTGTCGCCATCGCTGCGTGCCTCATCCCGGCGCGACGGGCCATGCGCGTCGACCCGGCGTTGGCGCTGCGAGCGAACTGACGCGTCCGCGCCGTCGTGGAGTCGATATCGGCGGCGCAAAGGCGGGTGGCGCACGACGGGGCGCCCCACATCCGCCCCAGCGCGCACACGGCGCGCGCCGGGGACCCCGGCGGTTGGCGCGGGGCGCTCACCCGTGACAAGCGTTTTTGGGCGAGCACCAACTGGGGCTGTCGGGCGACAGGACCCGCCACTGACGCGCCGCGCAGCGACTGAGTCTTGCTCTATCCCGCCCCTGAGCCTCCACCGCCGGCGGCTCCTCCACCGCCAGCACCGCCGCCGGTGCCAGCGCCGCCGTGGCCGACGAAGGCGACGAAGCCCGTGTTCGCGTCCGCTGCCGATGCAGCGTGGAACCATGGCGGCAGGTGTGCCGCGCGATCCTTGAAAATCTTCGACCACGCTGCCGCGAGACCGAGCGCGACGGCAAGCGGAAGAAGCTCGAAGGGTGAGGGCTGTCCTCCGGCCCAGTCGGCACGGCGGACGTCCTTCGGTACCTCGCGCAGTTGCTTCTGGTACGCGCGCCACGCAGTCGCCCGCCGAACACCTTCGTTCGACAGCGGCGTGTGCGCCGCCGCAAGAATGAAACTCGTCAGGCCTAGAACCGCGAGGGCGGCTGGAATCAGGAAAGGCCAGCCACCCATCCGGTCAACGAGGGCGATCGCCGGAATGAGCGCGATCCCCGCCAGAACGAGAAACACGGCGCCGGCGATGTTGTAGCGTGATCGCACGTGTCGCCGTCCGGCGTCGAACAGACCGTCATCGGTCATCTCCCTTTCGACAACGGTCTTGAGCTTCGAGAAGTGGCGGACCAGATGGCTGCGCGCCTTGTCCAGCGGTACTTCGCGCTCGGAAGCGCCCTTGGCGCTGAACACCTCGTCGAGCAGCGTCTGCTCGTGCGGTGC
>JACDCA010000134.1 GCA_013694635.1 Acidobacteriota bacterium
TCGACCCTGATCCGGCTGCGGTCGATCCCGAGTCCCGTCAGCATCTCCGGGACCTCGTTCACCATCGCGGCGGGTCCGCAGACGAAGCAGAGCGTTGCGGGCGTGGCGATGAGCGCCGAGAGCTGCGGCGCCGTGATCCGTCCGCGATCGCCATGCCAGCGGTCGCCACCGCCGCGTGTGGCAGTCGCGGTCAACTGCAACTCCCCCCGGCGCGCCATCCCTCGCAATTCTCTCAGGTAGGCGAACTCGTCCGGCGTGCGGGCGCTGTAGAGCAGCCGGTAGCTGCCGGCGAGCCCGGTGGCGTGCGCATGCCTGATCATCGAACGTAACGGCGCGATCCCGGTGCCGCCGGCGATGAACAGGAAGTCGCGCTCCGCCGCAGTATCGGGAAGAGTAAAACCGCCGAACGGTCCCCGGACGGCGAGGTTCTGTCCGCGTGCGGGGGGAGCGAATCCTTCGCCCCAGCGCTCGTGCGCGTCGAGCTTGAGCAGGAACTCGATGAACCCGTGGCGTGCGGTTTCTTCGGGAGCGGAGGCGATCGAGTACGGCGACAGCGTGGCGGATCCGTCCGGGCCGACACGCGCCCACTGCCCCGCGCGGTACTCGAATCCGCGATCCAGAAGTTCCAGGCGCACTATGCGGGTGGACGGCGTCGCCCGGCGTACCGCACACACACGAAGTACATGCAAGACAGCTACAGGATACCCGCCGCGGCCCTTACCGTCGCTCCCTCGATGTCCTGCCCCCGCCCTTTGCGGTTCGCTTTGTCCTCGTACATACGCGCATCGGCAGCGGCCATCAGCGCCTCGTAGGTCCGCCCGTCGTGGGGATACACGGCCGCCCCGATGCTCATCTTCAGTGGCACGCGCTTCCCCTGGCGTGAGACGAAGCAAACCTCCTCGATCCCCCGCTGTAACTCCTGGCGCTTGTGATCGGCTTCCGCCAGGCGGCAGCCGGGCAGGACGACGATGAACTCGTCACCGGCGTAACGGACACAGATGTCGTACGGCCGGATGGCGGTACGGAGGAAGTCGGCGACCTCGCAGAGAGCCCGGTCACCGACGTGATGCCCGTAGGTGTCGTTGATGTCCTTGAAGTTGTCGATGTCCATCACGAGCAGCGCCACATCCCATTTCAGCCGCTCGGCGCGCGCCAGCTCACGATTCATATGCGTGAACAGGTAACGCGTGTTCGGCAGCGCCGTCAGCGCGTCGGTCAGTGAGTCTTCGTGCGTCTGCTCGAAGAGCATGGAGTTGTTGATCACGGCAGCCGCCTGCTCAGACACGCGGTCGAGAAGCCGGCGGTGATCCTCACGATAGAAGCTCGAATCCACGTGGTAGACGGAGAGCACTCCGATGAGGCGATCGCCGAACAGCAGCGGGCAGACGAGCGCGGACTGCAGCTTCATGGGTCCAGTCAGTCCCGCGGCTTCCAGGTCGAGTGCCGGCCGCGCATTCACGAGCGCGCGACGATTGCGAGCGACCCACCCCGTCAGCCCGTCGCCATTGCGGATGGCCATCTGCTGGATCAGCTCGGCATCCTGACCGCGCGCGAACGTGCAGCGCAGGGTCTCGGTGTCTTCCTCGTAGAGGAACAGGGCGGTGCAGGAGAAGGGCACCAGGTTGCTCAGCTTCGTCGCGATCACGCCCATCGTCCCGGCCACGTTCAGGCTGGTGCCCATGGCTTGCGCGATCTCGTACAGGGCATGGATTTCGCGGTGGGCGAGTGCGATGTCGTCGAAGACGTTCTTCTTCCCCGCCGGAACTGCCGCGGAGGGCTCGCCGCTGGCGGTTCGCCGGACGGGATCCTCGAACTTCGCGATTTCGGAAGTCAGCGCCGGCAGCATCTCGGCGAACCGCTCCACCACCGCGGGATCCAGTGCCTTACCTGCTTCCTGCTGGACCAGTGCGAGCGCCGCGTCGTACTGCATCGCCGTGTGATACGGACGCTCGGTCATGAGGGCATCGAAGTAGTCGACGGCCGAGATGATGCGGGCGCCAAGCGGGATCTCATCTCCCCTCAGGCTTTTCGGGTAACCCTTGCCGTCCCACCGTTCGTGATGGCTCAGGATCAGCGGCGCGACCGGGTACGGGAACGGGACCGAGGCGATGATCTCCGCTCCTGTCCTCGGATGCGCGCGTATCTTGTCGAACTCCTCCGCGGTCAGCGGGCCCGGCTTGGAGAGGATGTGCTCGGGGACGGCGATCTTGCCGATGTCGTGCAGCAGGGCAGCGGTCTTGACGCCCTCGACGTCCTTGTCGGACATCCCGAACGCCCGCGCCAGTTCAGACGCGCAATGTTGCACGCGGCGGATATGGAGCTGGCACGTCTGGTCCCGCGCGTCGATCGCAAGCGCCAGTGCTTCGAGCGTCGACATGTGCAGCTCCGACATCTGCATGACCTGGAGCTGCTCCTGCCCCAGCCGTCTCTTGAAAATCTGGTACGTGCTGTACGTGAGGAAGAGCGGAGCGAAACCCAGCGGGATCCACCACTGCAGCGGCATCTGGATGACGATGATCAATGCCGCCGCCACGGATGCCGTCCCGACAAACACGTATACGAAGAGCCGCGTGTGCAGTGGAAGCGTCTTCACCGGTCAGACGCTCCCTTCCGCTGTCAGCACTCGGCGCGCTCGGCGCCGATCCGCGGACCGAATGGCGGCAAGGACGCGACGCGGGCTTGCGGGGGTCTCGTCTTCCCGGCTTCCGCTGCGATATTCGCTGGCCACTTCGAATGCAACATCGAGCGGACCAAAGGCAATCGGCTCGACGTCCGCACCGGCGCCCCACGGCCCACCGTCGGCCGTCGTGCCCCAGGTGATCGGCTCGCCGTCGCCAGTCGTCGACGCTCCCCACGTGACGTCAGCCCGCCACGCGGTCGCCGAAGCGACGAGAACGCCTCCACGAATCCGCTGATGGCCCCAGATGACATGGCGGCTCCACGTCGCGAACCCATCGCTGCGCGCAGGCCCCGCGCCTTTCACGAGCGCCGCGGCAAGCTGCACGGCGCCACGCGTGTTGAGAAACCCAGCGCCCTGCGCGGTCAGCTCGATGCCGGGCCGCCGCTCCGCCGTGTATTGGATGACGGCCTTCACGAGGTTCGGCGTGAGGTCCGGGTTCGCCTGCAGCATGAGCGCAACCGTGCCTGCGACGATGGGGGCGGCCATGCTCGTCCCCGTCATGCTGAGGTACGGTGTCGTCGCCGTATCGATCGTCCCCGTCAGACGCGCCGCAGGATTCAGGTTGTAGATCGTGCTGCCGCCGGCCGCGAGCGATTCGATCCCGACGCCCGGGGCGACGACATCAGGTTTCATCGCCCGGTCGATGTTGGTCGGTCCACGCGAGCTGAATGCGGCAAGGGTGTCATCGGTTCGCGCCCCAGTTCCCTGATGGTTCGTGGCGCCCACGGTCAGCACCCAGGGTGCGTTGCCCGGCGCGGTGATCCCCCCACGCTGTATCTGACCTGTCTCGCTGCGTCCCAGGTTCCCAGCCGAAGTGACGACTACGATCCCCGCATCGACGGCGCGCCTGGCGGCGAGTGTGAACGGATCCTTCCCGTACGACTCGTACACCCCGGCAGCCACGGAAAGGTTCAGCACGCGGATGTTGAACCGCGTCCGATGCTCGATGACGTAGTCGATCGCCGCGATGACGTTGCTGATGTAGCCATCGCCGGCGCCGTCGAGCACCTTCAGGACGACGAGGCTTACGCCCGGCGCTATGCCGCGGCGCGCCCCTCCTGAGTCGTAACCGGTGCCCGCGATGATCCCGGCGACGTGGGTTCCATGACCGTAGTCATCGTGGGGCTGCGGCATGTGAGTGACGAAATCCGCGAAGTGCACGACACGATCGGTCCCCAGATCGTCATGCCAGTTCGCAACGCCCGAATCGATGATCGCGACGCCGACACCGGCGCCGTCGACGCCCAGTTCGTCACGCACCTGGGCGGCGCCCACAGTCGCGGACGTCCGCTCCAGCGTCCCCTGAACGCGGCGGTCCAGACCGATTGACAGGACGTCGGAACGCGCGGCAAGCGACTCGAGCGCCGTGTCGGCGACCAGCGCAACCTGCGCGCCGAGTGCCGGCAGGCGGCGCCCGGCCGTGCCCGCCACGGACCTGATGGCGGCGCTTGCCGATACGCCAGGAAGCGTGCGGACGATCACGCGGGAAAATCCGTGTGGCGCCGCGGAGCGCGCGCGGAGCGGCGCGTCCAGCTTGGTGTCCGTCTCCGCCGCACTCGCAAGAGCGGCGAACATCGTCACGAGCACGATGACGAATCGGGTCAGGCGTGCGAGCATTTTGCAGGGTCTGAGAAGCGGGGTGACGGCCGCGCGGCTGCAAGGCGGGTGCCCGCTGATCAGCTGTCTGAGGTAGTTACCCTAACACGTTTGAACCCATAGGATAGGGGTAATTACAGGGCTGTCTGGCGGCGCGATGTGCCCAGATCCGACAGCCTCGCTGTGTGCTGTTTCAACACACTTCTGGCAACTCTGACGCAGTTTGGAATTTCCGGCGCACTGGCTGGTGGCTTACTCGCTCTCGGGTCGTTCCGGTCGCCTTGCACCCGATTCGAGGCCGTATTCGACGATCTTTCGATAGAGTGTGCCGCGGCTGATCTCCAGAACCTGCGCCGCCTGTTTCTTGTTCCAGCGCACGGCTTCGAGGACGCGCATGATGTGGGTGCGTTCCGCTTCGGCGAGTGACGGAAGGCGTCCTTCGCCGTCACCGGTCATCGCCTCGCGCGCGTGCAGTAGGTCGATGTCGGCCGCCTTGATAATCCGGCCTTGCGCCGAGAGCGCGGCGCGCGAAATGGTGTTCTCCAGCTCGCGAAGGTTGCCGGGCCAGTGGTATCGCGTCAGGAGGTCGAGTGCCCCCTTCGCCAGCACCTTCCCGTCGGGCGAGATCCCGTTGGCCTCGCAGTGCCGCCGCAGGAACCGCTCGGCGAGGATCGGCACATCGCCGCTGCGTTCACGCAGCGATGGCAGCCGGATCGCGAAGGCGTTGATCCGGTAATACAGATCCTCGCGAAAGAGTCCGTCGCGAACGAACTGATCGAGCGGCTTGTTGGTCGACGACACGAGGCGGAAGTCGACGTCGATCGGTTCGTTGCCGCCGACGCGCTCGAAGCGGCGCTCTTCGAGTGCGCGCAGGAGCTTGGCCTGCGCAAGGACGGCGAGGTCGCCGACTTCGTCGAGAAAAAGCGTCCCGCGATTGGCGAGCTCGAGCCTGCCGGCCTTGCGTTCGTGCGCGCCGGTGAAAGCCCCTTTCTCGTAGCCAAAGAGCTCAGACTCGAACAGCGCCTCGGGAAGGGCGGCGCAGTTGACCGTCTGTAGGCGGTTCGGTCCGCGGCGGCTCAACTCGTGGATCATTCGTGCGACGACTTCCTTGCCCGAGCCCGTCGGGCCGAGGATCAGCACGGAAATGTCCGACTTGGCCGCGGTCCGGATCCACTCGAACACGACCAGCATTTTCTCGTCGCGGCCGATCATTTCGCGGAAGCGCTGGACAGCAGGCGAGCGGTCTTCCGGACTGGCGGGCACCCGCCGTTCGCGGAACCGGTCGATGAGCGCGCACCCCGCAGGGGAGGCGGGAGTCTGGAACCCGTAGCGTTGGTCGCCGGCGGCCGCCGCGGCCTGCGCGACGCCGAAGTTCACGAGCTCCTGAAGACAGTTCTCGATATCCAGCCGCATCCGGCCGAACGACTGCATCAGGCCGTCGACGCTGAAGGAATCGTCGGGATGCGACGACAGATACCGCAGCAGGCTCGCGCGCAACGGCGACTGCACCAGCGCCTGGAATCGCTGCTCGAGGTCGTCCGCTGCCTCGACGCGTACCGCTCCGGCATCGCCGTTCACGGCGTTGGGTTTTTCACCGCCGGCGGCGGAGTCGCCGCTCCGCGGTAATAGGCGGACTGGAATTCCTCGATGAGCCGCTTCATCTCCACAGCGTCACCCTTGCGATGGCCGTGACAGCGCACCGGGCTGGCCCCCCCCGAGGTTTCGATCATGATGTCGGAGAAGAAAAGGTTGCGGTCGATCAGCACCGACGCGACATGCGCCATGTGAATCGACTGTTCCCGTCCACCGACGAGCTGCGGCGTGAAGTGCACGATGCCCGTCGGCGTCACCGCGACCTGGGTCGGAAACAGGAAGTTGCCCCGGCTGAAGCGGCTCGCGCGGAAGACGTGGGCTCCGGCGATGCGGCGGCCCTTCGACCAGAAGAACAGAATGACGAGCGCGACGATGACGACCGCGGCAAACGCGATCCACCACAGCGTCGTGTCGCCACCGACAGTCGACTCAGGCATCTATGGTTCGCAATGTGAAAAAGTGCGTTTACGTTCGCTCCGGACGCCGTGCGCTGTCAAGGTATTTCACCGCCGCCCGGAACCGGTCTCGCCGAAACCACGCAAGTGGCGAAGGCGGATGCTATGCTAGGCGAACTTCGGAGGTCGTGAGTGCCCCACCGAGCGCCCGGCGCGCCGGGCCCCAGCGCCGGCAATTATCTCAGCGGGAAAGTCATCAATTACTATCGGCCGCGCGGGAGTGAAGACATCCGCCAGCTGATCGACAACGGTTTCCAGGCGTTCAACGCCGGCAGACTGTCGGAGGCGTGCCACATCTTCTCCGACAAGATGCTCGCGCCCGAGAACAACACGACGATCGGTCTGACCGTTGCCGGCGCGCTGACGCCCGCCGGCCTCGGCGGATGCGTCATCGAGCTGATGGACCGCGGCCTGGTGGATTTCATCATCAGCACCGGCGCGAACCTCTATCACGACCTCCACTACGCACTGAACTTCGACCTGCACCGCGGCTCGCCGTTCCTCGACGACGTCCAGTTGTACGAAGAGGGGATCATCCGCATCTACGACATCCTCTTCCCCGCAACGGTACTGCTCGAGACCGACTCGTACATACGCGACTTCCTCGTCCGCACCAGGATCGAGGGAGCGATGTCGACGTCGGAGTTCCACTACCGGCTCGGACTGGACCTGCTCGAACGCAACCCGGCGTGCGTGGAATATTCGGTCGTCGCGCGCGCTGCCTCCGCGGGCGTTCCCCTCTACACCTCCTCGCCTGGCGACAGCTCGATCGGGATGAACCTCGCGTACCACGAGCTGATGAACGGCGGCACGCTGATGATCGATCCGAATCGGGACGTCAACGAGATCTGCGCGATCATCCTCGCCGGCCAGCAGAACGGCTGCGTCATCCTCGGCGGGGGGTCGCCGAAGAACTTCTATCTGCAGGGGCAGCCCACGCTGTGGGAGGTCTACGGGATTCCCAAAGGGGGCAACGACTACTTCATCCAGTTCACGACCGATCAGGTCGTCTGGGGCGGACTGTCGGGCGCCACCCCGGCCGAAGCCGTGAGCTGGGGGAAGGTCAATCCCGGCGTCCTGCCCGACACGGTGGTCGCCTACGTCGATTCGACGATCGGCTTCCCGCTCTTCTGCGAGTACGCCGTGGGATCGCCGAATGGCCGGCGGGCGCGCAAGGAATTGGTCCACACGCGTGAGGCGCTCGTCGCCGATCTGCTGCGGCAGGCGAAGGCCGCCGGCGAGGAGAAGCCAGTAACCAGCGAACCGCCCGAGATCGATCGCCATCGCTGACCTGCAATGGGAACTCTCGCTTCCGAGCTCGCAGCGCACGTCGTGAGGTCTCCCGATCCGCGCGTGTATGCGGACGCCAACATCCCCAATGGCGCCGTCACCTACATGCGCACGCGGCTCGGGTGGGACGTTCTCTTCGTCCTCGAGCACGACGACCTCAGGCGCGCGCGCGACACCGAGCACTTCCGGCTCGCACGCCAGCTTGGTCGCACGCTGGTGACGCTCGACCACGACTACGATGACGATCGGCGTTTTCCCCCGGCCGAAGGCGCCGGGGTGATCGTCTTTACCGCCCCCGACGAACAGCGCCTGCGACGGCTGCTGCGGCGCGCGGATCGCGAGCTGTTCCGCGCCGAGGGAGCCGCCCCGCTTCCGCTCGAATGCCGCAAGATGCAGTGGGATCCGGCCGGACCCGATGACGCCGATGACGAGGATGCGGCCGGAACGGAGCGAGAGCGAGTGAAGGCCGCCAGGCGGGGTGCAGGGGGCCCCCCGATCCATAAATGATTCACCTCTCGGGTGCGACCGTCGTCCAGCCGGCGGGCCTGCTGTCGCCGGCAACGCTGACGATTGACGGTGACCGCATCGCGGAGATAGCGTCGCGCCGCACCCCTCCCTCCGGCGGCATCGACCTGCACGATCACTACATTGTTCCCGGCTTCGTGGACGTCCACGTCCACGGTCTGGCTGGTGTCGACTCGCTCGACGGTCGCGGGGCCATCGCGCAAATCGCGCAGCGGCTGCCACGGCACGGCGTCACCGCGTTCTGTCCGACGTCTGTCGCATGCGACCCGCAGTCGCTGCGGACCCTTCTTGACGCTGTCGCTTCCGCGCGCGCCACGGCTCCCGCCGGCCACGCGCGCGTGCTGCCGGCGCACCTCGAAAGCAACTTCATCAATCCGCGCTTCAAGGGGGCGCAGCCGGAGAGCTGCCTTCGCGCGCCGCGAACGGCCGTCGACGGAGATTTCTCGGGCGAGGACATCCTCCGCGAGATCGAGCGAGGGCGCGCCGACGTGGGCATCATCACGGTGGCGCCGGAGATCGACGGCGTCCTCGAACTGATTCCAGGCTTCGTCCGGAACGGGCACCACGTGTCGGTCGGCCACTCGGGCGCCGATTACGAACAGGGCCTGGCCGCCGTGGCCGCAGGCGTGCGGCATGCGACGCACCTCTTCAACCGAATGAGCACTTTTAGCCACCGCGATCCCGGGCTTGTCGGCGCCGTCCTGGACAGCGACGAAGTTGCCGCGGAGCTTATCTGCGACGGCGTCCACGTGCATCCGGCAGCGGTGCGCATCGCCGTCGCCGCGAAGAGCCCGTCACGCATCATGGCGATCACCGACGGCACCGCCGGCGCCGGCCTCCCCCCCGGCGCGCGCGCGACGCTCGGTGGACGCACAATCACGGTCCGCGATGCAGCCTATCTGGACGACGGGACGCTTGCCGGAAGCGTGCTCACGATGGAGCGGGCGTTCGCCCAGCTGGTGACCCGGATCGGATTCAGCCTGGTCGACGCCGCGCTGATGTGCGCGACGACCCCCGCGCGCGAAATGGGGCTGCAGGGAGCGGGGGCCCTCGTGCCCGGCGCCCTTGCCGACCTGGTCGTTCTGGATCGGAACCTCAATGTGGTCGAGACATATGTGGCCGGAGTGCGCGTTTTTTCACGGGCCGACGGCTTTCGTCACAACGGCCACAAAGACCACCAAGAGCACTAAGAAAAGGGTGAAAACTATTGGGTTTTCTTTCTGTGTGCACTTAGTGGCCTTAGTGTCCTCGTGTCGAAGGCCTGGGCTCGCGCAGGAACCGGACTGCGCAGGAACGGACACCGGTCGGATAACGTCTATCCCAGTGATGAAATTCACGATCCCCTCGGTAGCCGTGCTGGGTATGTTGACCGCCGGCTGCACCGTGACGGTGGACTCCCACAGCGAGGTCGTCCGGGAGGAGAAGCGGTTCACCGTGACCGGCATTGCCGACCTGCGGATTACGACTTTCGACGGTTCGATCCAGATTCAGTCGTGGGACAAGCCGGACATCCTCGTCGAGATCGAGAAGCGCGGACCGACCCAGGCGTCGCTCGGGAGCCTGGAGGTCATCACGGAGCAGAAAGCAAATCGCATCGAGCTCGAAGTAAAGCGGCCGCGTTCGGAGTCGTTCCGGGTCGGGTTCAACCGCTCGCCGAGCGCGAACCTGGTGGTCTCGGTGCCGCGTGACGTCAATATCGTCGGGCGCACCGGCGACGGGTCGATCAGGATCGAGGGCCTGAACGGCCGGATCGAGTTGCGGACGGGGGATGGCAGCATCCGTGCGAGCGAGGTTTCCGGGGTGCTGCAGTTCGACACGAACGACGGTTCCGTCGGTGTGCAGAACGCTCAAGGGCGTTTGAGCGTCGATACCGGAGACGGCAGCGTCGATGTCGGCGGCACGCTGTCGGCGGTCAAGCTGCACACGGGTGATGGGTCCGTGGTCTACCGTGCCGACCAGGGCTCGACGATGAGCGAGAACTGGGACATCACGACCGGCGACGGAAGTGTGTCCCTCTACCTGCCGAAGGGATTCGGCGCGGAGCTCGACGCTCAGACCGGCGACGGCAGCATCAGGAGCGACCTCGAAGGCATGCCTCCACCGACCCGGGATAACTCGCGACGGACGCTGAGAGGGAAGATCGGCGAGGGGGGAAGGCTCCTGCGCATCCGGACCGGTGACGGAGCGATCCGCGTCGGAACGAGCTGAGACGTCGCCAGCCTACCGCGGCGGCCGCGCCGCGTATCGCGCGGGATCCTGAATCCCCGCCTCGGCAAAAGCATCGCGCCTCTCACGGCACTTGCTGCACCTGCCGCAGTGTTCTCCTTCCACTGGCTGCATGCACGACAGCGTCAGCTCGAACGGCACGCCGAGCGTGAGACCGAGCCGGACGACGTCCGCCTTCGTCATGCCGCTGAACGGCGCATCGATTGAGATGCTGAAGGCCAGCCCGGCCGAGAGCGCCACTTCCATCGCGTCCAAAAAACGGCGGCTCGAGTCCGGGAACGGATTGTCCGCGAGCAGGCCGATCAGCACCCGGGGGGAGCCGAGCCTCGCCATGGAGACGGCGGCCTTCGAGAGGAGGATGACGTTACGCCCTTCGAGATAGACGTCCGAATCCGGCGTATCGAAGGCCGGCGCCTCGCCGCGGATCGCCCAGTGAGTCGCCGGATAGACGTCCGTCATATCGACGGCCAGCACTTTCA
This sequence comes from Acidobacteriota bacterium, assembly GCA_013694635.1. GTDB lineage: Bacteria > Acidobacteriota > Vicinamibacteria > Vicinamibacterales > 2-12-FULL-66-21 > JACDCA01. The sequence goes on from JACDCA010000134.1 coordinate 10,845, forward strand.
TCGGCCGCATCGGCGGAAGTGACGCGACTAGTCGTGCCGCCATCGCCTGCTCCTCCTCCTCCCACGCCAGGCCGACGCTGACGTACAGCGGCTGCACGTTCTGCGACGCCGCTGCGGCCTGGGCGAGGAGCACTGCGCTGTCGAGCCCTGAAGAAAACAGAACTGTTAAGATCGATTCAGTCATGTATCTCGTCACGAAACGCATCGAATTCTGCTACGGGCATCGGCTGCTCGACTACGACGGCGTCTGCAAGCACCCGCACGGCCATAACGCGGTCGTGGAAGTCGATGTGCGCACCGACGATCTCGACAACCGGAACATGGTCGTCGACTTCAGCGACATCAAGCGCATCGTCAAAGGATGGATCGACCGGGAGCTGGATCACAAGATGATCCTGCGGCACGACGACCCGCTCGTGGCGCCCCTGCGCGAACTCGGGGAGCCGATGTATCTGCTGGAGAGCAATCCGACCGTCGAGCGGATCGCGCGGCTCTTGTTCGACAAAGCACGCGAGCTCGGCGTCCCCGTGGTCACGATCCGCGTCTGGGAGACGCCCTCATCCTTCGCCGCGTACGCGGCGCGTGACTAACTCCGAATCAAACTCCAAACTCCCAAATCTAATTCTGCAGTATTGAGGTTTGGAGTCTGAAGTCTGGAGTCATTTCCGGAACGGCAGCTCGTAAGACAGGTATAGCAGGATGCCTGTGTCGGTCTCGTCGGCGAACGTCATGGGAATCGAGCCGCCCAGAATCAACTGGTGGTCGCCGAGGTTCCAGCCCCCTCTCGCTCCCGGCGAGAAGATGAAAACGGTCTGACGCTCCGTCCCTCTCACCGGTCCGGCCAGTTCATCGAACGACAACACATTTTCCAGCATCAGGTGGAACATCGGCTGCAGGCGATAGATGGCGCTGCCGGAGAGGTGCGGCGTCAGCAGCGACACGCGCTCGGCGAACCCTCGCGCGCGCGGCAGCCATGTGAAGCCGGCGTTGGCGTGAAAGTACAGATCCCCGCGCTGTTTGCTGACAGGCAGGTTGACCTGCAGCCCCACGGAATCGTCGCCGCTGCCGCCGGTGGGAAGGATCAGTGAAAGCCGGGGTGAGAACGCCGGAATACCCGGATCCTCCATCACCGCCTGGTACCGGTAGTTGATCATCACGTCGCCGATACCCGCACTTCTCGCCGAGTGGTCGAGAAACGGCACGGTGTACGACAGCTGGTGTAGCTGCGACCTGACCGGCCATTCCTGGGTGAACGCGAATTCCCAGGCGCCGCCGCTGCGCTGGAACCCCAGAATGTTCTGAAAGATGCCGGCTGGCTGGTTGAACGCTTCCTCGACAAGAAACGAGTTGTCGAGAATTGTGAAGGGTGTGTTTTTCGACGAGGGCGGCGGCACGGTCGTCTGCGCGCACACAGAGAGCGGGAGAAGCAGACAGAGAAGAAGGGCCTTCAGCCCCTCGACGAGTACCTTCGATGCGGCGCGCGCTCCGATGGTGATCCGCTTGTTGCCTTCCCCTTTCAGCCGGACGCTGTCGGCGACCTCATCGCGTTCCTCGACCTCGACGATACTCCCGGGCTTGAGATCGTGGCGCTCGACGAAGTGCAGAAACGCGCTGTCCTGGTCGGTCACCCGGCTGACGGTCACACGGGCGTGGATCGGGCAGGTCAGCAGGGTGTCGTACTGACGCCGGTCGAACGCGCCATGCGAATCGGGTATGGGGTCGCCGTGCGGATCGAACTTGGGGCGTCCGAGCATCTCGTCGATGCGGTCGATCAGCCGTTCTGACACTGCGTGCTCGAGATGTTCGGCTTCGTCATGGACTTCCGTCCAGCTCATGCCCATCATTTTCACGAGGAACAGTTCGATAAGCCGGTGCCGCCGCAGCACCATGGCGGCGAGCCTTTCTCCGGCCGCCGACAGCCTGACGCCGGCGTAGGGCTCGTACTTCACCAGACCTGATTCGGCGAGCGTCTTGACCATGGTGGTCGCCGTTCCCGGCACGACGCCCAGGGCCGCCGCGAGCTGACCCATCGGCACCAGCTCCCCCCGGCCGAGGCCGATTTGGGCCTGAAAAATGGCCTTCAAGTAGTTTTCAACCGTGTAGGTGGGTAGCATCGATTTGACTTGGAAGCATACAATTGATTATTTTGAATTGTCAAAATATGAGATTGAGGGGATCGAAATGGACTCGCTGACGCGCCGGGCGTGGCTCCGGCTGGCCGGCCTTGGCGCCGCGACGACGGGCCTCCTGCACGGCGCCGGCGTCCGCGGGCAGCAGCGCAGCCATTCCGGCGGTGCGATGGACCACGCCGCCCACGCCATGGGTCCCATTGGACGGGCCGATACCCGGATCTTCAATCCAACCACGTATCTCCGCGCCTGGAACTTTTCGGACCGACCTCCGGAGGATCGGTCGCGGTACTATAAGGAGACGCCGCGGCCTGACGGCAGCCTGCTGCGCGAGTACGACCTGATCGCCGTGGATCGAGAGATCGAGATCGCGCCGGGCCTGTTTTTTCCAGCCTGGACGTTCAACGGCCAGGTCCCCGGGCCGACGATCCGCGCGCGCGAAGGTGATCGCGTTCGTGTCACGTTTCTGAACCAGGGGACGCACCCGCACACGATCCATTTCCACGGCTGGCATCCGCCCGAAATGGACGGCGCGCTGCCGGAGCACCAGGTCCAGCCCGGGGACAAGTTCGTCTACGAGTTCGACGCGGAACCCGGCGGGATGCATCTCTATCACTGCCACGCGGTGCCGTTGAAGCGGCACATCCACAAGGGTCTCTACGGCGTCTTCATTGTCGATCCGAAAACACCTCGGGCCGAAGCCGACGAAATGATCATGGTCATGAACGGCTTCGATACGAATTTCGATTCAGACAACGAGGTCTACGCGGTCAACACGCTGGCGAACCACTACATGTATGAGCCGATCCGGGTCGAGGTCGGACAGCTCGTGCGCATCTACCTGGTGAATCTCACCGAGTTCGACCTGATCAACAGTCTGCACCTGCACGGCATGTTCTTCGAGGTGTTCCGCACGGGCACTCGCTCGACACCCGACGACACGACCGACACCGTGATGCTGTGCCAGGGGGAGCGCGCGGTACTCGAGACGCGGTTCCGGTATCCAGGCAAGTTCATGTTCCACGCGCACCAGAGCGAGTTTGCGGAGCTCGGCTGGATGGGACTCTTCGAGGCGACGGGTGCGCGGCGTGATACCTGACACCGTCGCGATTCAGCCTGCGCGCACACGGACGGCGATCGCGGTTCTGCTGCCACTGGTGTTGCTGGCAGGCGTCCTGTTCGTGATCTTCAGGTTCGGACCGAGCGAGCTGCTGCGCGACCCCGATGCACCTCCCGTCGAGATCCTGTCGGTGCAGCGCGCCCTCCTGAAGTCTGAGGGCATCGCCCTGACGGTGCTCAACGAGAGCCCGGAACCCGTGACGATCGCGCAAGTCGCCGTGGACGACGCGTTCTGGAGTTTTTCGGCGGACGGCCCACTGACCGTCGGGCGGCTGAGACGCGTCACGCTGGCGATTCCATATCCCTGGGTGACGGGGGAGACGCATCACATCGCCATTCTGACGTCCACCGGGACGAAGTTCGAGCACGAGATCGCAGTCGCGCTCAAATCTCCAGAGCCGGATGCGCGGCATCTGCTGCTGTTTGCCGCGATCGGCGTCTTCGTGGGGGTCATTCCGGTGGCGCTCGGCCTCCTGTGGTTCCCGGTGATCAAACGTATGGGGCGGACGGGGCTGGACGCGGTGCTCGCCTTCACGATCGGCCTGCTTCTCTTCCTTCTCATCGATGCGGCCGCCGAAGGGCTCGAATCGAGCGCCGCCCTTCCAGGCGCCTTCCACGGAGTCGCCTTGTTGATTGCGTCGGCGGCGACGGCGTATCTCGCGCTCGAGGCGCTCGGGAGCTGGCTGGCGCGCCGGCGTGCGCATCTTCGCGCGGAAGGCCCGCCTTCGGGCTGGATCCTCTCGCTGTTGATCGCCGTCGGGATCGGACTGCACAACCTTGGCGAAGGGCTGGCGATCGGTGCCGCGTTCGCGCTCGGCGAGGCGGCGTTTGGAACGCTGCTGATCGTCGGATTCACGCTGCACAACGCGACCGAAGGTCTGGCGATCATCGCGCCGATGGCGAAGGAACGGCCCTCGGTGTGGACGCTGGTGAAGCTGGGATTGATTGGCGGCGTACCGACGATTGCCGGCGCATGGATTGGCGGACTGGTGTACTCGCGTCCGTTCACCGTGTTCTTCCTCGGCCTCGGCGTCGGCGCCATCGCCCAGGTAGTGGTTCTCATCATGCGGCAGATGGCGCGCGAGCGGCCGCTCTCCGAGCGCCTGGTGCATGCGCCGGTCATGCTCGGCCTGCTCGGCGGCTTTGCCGTGATGTACCTCACGGGCGTGCTGGTCGGATAAGTCGGATAAGGCGTAGGCCAGCCCTGCAGGGCTGCTGATGAACACGTAACGATCTGGAACACTGAAGACGATAAAGAGACCAATGACCATACGTGCGAGGAACAGGGTAATCACGGCGGGCGGAATTGTGGCGGTCCTGGCGATCGTCGCGACGCTGCTGCCCATGGTTGCGTCGAGCGAACTGGACAGGAAGCGTGATGTGCACCTGGTCATCCGCGATATGGCGTACTACCTGGACGGCAAAGGGGATCCCAATCCAACGCTGGAGTTCCGGCGCGGGGAGCGCGTGCGTCTGAAAGTCACGAGTGACGACCCCGGCATGGAGCACGATTTCGTCGTGAAGAACTGGAAGGTTGCGACGAAGTCCATTCAGGGACGCGGTGAGGAGAGCGTGAACATCAGGATCCCGAAACGCGCGGGAACGGACACCTACTTCTGTACGCCGCACGCGGCGAAGATGCGGGGCACGATCGTCGTCCATTGAGACGACCGCATGCGTGATGGCGCGCTCGACAGTCCCGGGTCGAAGCGGGTTTACGTCCGCCGCCTGTTTGCAACGATCGCCGATCGTTACGACCTCATTACCGTTCTTCTGTCCTTCGGTCTCGATCGCGGGTGGAAGCGCCGGCTGATCTCGCTCACCGGCCCGTTGCCAGGCAAACACGCCCTCGATCTCGCGTGCGGCACTGGCGACATCACATTCGCCCTCTCAGAACACGGCGCCTCCGTCGCCGGTCTGGACATCACCTATCGCATGGTCGAGATCGCGGCGGAGAAAGGCCGCCTGAAGCCGGCCGCATCCCGCATTCCGCATCCCTCCTTCCTCGTTGGCGACATGATGTCGCTGCCGTTTCCGGACGATTCGTTCGATGTCGTAACGACGGGCTATGGGTTGCGGAACGTACCGGAATTGAATGGTGCCCTGATCGAGATCCAGCGGGTGCTCAGGCCCGGCGGCCTTCTGCTGTCACTCGACTTCAATCGCCCGCAGAACGCACTCGTGCGCGCTGCGTATCTGTCGTATCTCACAGTCCTCGGCGGTGCAGTGGGCTTCCTTCTTCACCGTGATCCGGACACCTACCGGTACATTCCTCGCTCGATCCAGCGCTACCCTGGCGCGCCGATGGTTGCGCAAATGATGCGCGAGCATGGATTCTCGAACGCACGATGGATGCGAGTCCTCGGCGGACTGATGGCGATCCACGTCGCGACGAAATAATGTAGGCTCGCTCGGTGCTTGTAGAAATCTCAGAATTGCGGCG